>CALXZW010000128.1 GCA_944393345.1 uncultured Clostridia bacterium | reverse complement strand
CTGAAATCGTATCTATCCTCTTTTTTACGCATATGTAATCACCTCACCACATTTTACTGTTCCTGTTGAATTAGCAACAGGTATAGAAAAACGTGTTATAGGACTTTCTAATTCCTATTAGGTGCATTTTTCAACTGTATATGCTGCATGGCGGCAAATAAAAAAAACCGCCGTTGGCAGCAAGGCTTTTTCGTGCGCCTTTTTAAACGACGGTTTTACAGCCGCCGTTTTCTTTTTTCCAGACGGTCAAGGTTTTTGTTTTAGCGGCTTTAGGAGGTAGCCGCATGGAAATTCGTATCAGACCGCCACTGGTCTTTGGTAGACCGTCAAAAAAATCTCACTTCTTCCTGCGGCTCAAAGCACCCTGGAATGTGGTTTTTCACATCATATAGCAGGAATAATCTGCAAAGCACAAGATCAGTACGCTTGTATTGTCCTTGTGCTTTTTTGTTGCCAAAAACTTTTTGAAAAAGTTTTTGAAGTCGGGTATCAAATCCCACCTTCTCTGGCGAGTGTTAGTGCGGAAAGGGGTAAAAGCCTTTTTGCTTTAGCAACTTCCGACAGAAAGGAGGTGAGATTATGAAACCATCTTCTTTCGAGAGTGCTATCAGACTTCAATTTGACTGTCTGGCTCGTAAAGTTGTAGGCACTACAGTAAAGGACTATAACAGAGAGCTTGGCAGACGTGCAAAACGTGAAACTCCGTTCTGCGAGCTGTCCGAGATGGAAATAAACCATATCGGCGCTGTAGACGAATACTCGGTTGAATTTACAGCTTTTGACGTATTCGGCAATGAAGTCCGTATCTATGATGAACGCTTATGTGAAGCAATCAAAAAATTAGCAGAAAGACGGCGTAACATTCTGCTTATGTCGTACTTTCTGGAGATGACCGACGCTGAAATAGCAGCGGTCATGGAAATGGAGCGTTACTCCGTTTGCCGCAACAGACTACGCACATTGAAGCTCATTAAGGATATGTACGAGGAGGATTAAAACATATGAAGTCTGTAAAAAAGTGTCCGTTGTTCTCAACCATCTGCTCTGCGGCAGACGGCGACGAAACGGCGATTGAAAAGATTTTGAACCACTACGACGCTTACATATCAAAAGCAAGCCTGCGCCCGTTCTATGACGAACACGGCAATATGTATATTGTGGTCGATATGGAACTGAAAGGCAGAATAAGAGCTGCGCTGATTGAAGCAATTCTTGGTTTTGAAGTCAAAGTGAAATAAAGCCTACAGGGGCGTGTACCACCTCATTCCAGCTCCTAAACTTGCTCTTTGAAAATTGAATAAGGTAATCAGATACTTTAGATATATGACGAGCCTGTAGGCAGATACGCCATGACCTCATACACATGAGCGAGCGGTTCATATCTGTGATCTGCAAGCGACTTGTGGAATGGTCGTGTGCCATGACTCATATATCCTACAATGATACTCCCGTATAGCCTTAGTTTGAGCGTTAGAAGCGTCGCACGCAAAGGGTATGGCTGCACCGTGTATGCAGGGGTGAGACTCCCGTGAGCCGCTAGGCTGTCTGATTACCTGTCTGTATCTTGCCCCGGAGGTGTTGTAATGGATAAAGAATATATGACAAACGATACCTACCGTGTAATGTTCAAGGATTATCCAGACGTAGTGACCGTAGAGCAAATGAGTAAAATGCTCGGTATCAGTATGAAAACAGCCTACATATTATTGAGGGAAAATAAAATCCTGCATTTTAGGGTCGGAAGAACCTATAAGATACCAAAGCTCAATATCCTGCGGTACATGGAAATGCTGTAGAGGTTTACTGCGTCGCTTGTTGTCAGCAGCCCTAGAACCTGTTATACTTGACATAGTCAGTGATAGGTGAATGGCTGCTGCTATTAGGAGGACAAACATGGTAGCAGGACATTTACGAAAACAAAACGGATATTTCCAGATGATTTTAAGCTATAAGGACAGCACTGGCAAAAGGCGTACAAAATCAATCAGTACAGGACTTCCCGTAAAGGGAAATCAGAAGCGTGCGGAAGCTATGCTTTTGGAAACGAGAAAGAATTTCACGCCAGAGGACGCTATGACGGATAAAGAACTCCCGTTTGACAAGTTCCTCGACAAATGGCTGAAAGACCATCTCAACCTTAAGACCTTAGAAGCAGAAACATATGCCCTGTACTCTTACAATGTGAGAATGTATCTCACACCGTATTTTCAAAAAAAGACAATTCGTATCTGTGATTTGAGGACTACGGACATTGAGAGCTATTACAATTATGAGAGGACGGAACATCACGCTTCAAAGGTGGTAATCTTACAGCTACATGAGATTATTAAAATTTCTCTTGATTATGCGGTCACGCTTGGCTGGATTGAGGACAATCCGGCAGATAGTATTAATCCGGCGACAAATGAGGTATCTATCTTATTTACGGATTTTATGCTGGAATGGCTGGAAATGATGAAACAGTGTGTAGAAGAAACAACAATGGCTTCTTACACATGCTCTGTGAAAAAGCGTATTGTTCCCTACTTTTTAGAGAAACGATATACTTTGACAGAGATTGAAGAAAACCCTAAATACATTCAAGACTACTATCAGTCAGAATTAGATAAGGGGCTGTCTGCTAACACTGTTATTCACCGCCATGCCAATATCAGAAAGGCTCTGCAATATGCTTTTCAGATTGGACTCATCAAGTCAAACCCGGCAGACCGTGTGGAAAGACCAAAGAAGAACAAATTTGTAGCTTCCTACTATAATAAAGAAGAACTTGACACTTTGTTCAAAGTTTCTAAAGGCGACCCTATGGAACTGGCGATTATCCTCGCTGCTTTCTATGGTCTGCGCCGGAGTGAAGTAATAGGTCTGAAATGGAGTGCGATTGATTTTGAGCGTAAAACTATCACAATCAAATACACTGTAATAGAAGTCAATCTGAATGACGGGCGTGGTAATGTGCTTATTGAAAAAGAGCGGACGAAGTCAAAGACGAGCCGCCGCACGCTGCCGCTTGTGAAACCGTTTGAAGATTTACTTATCAAGATGTATCGGGAACAGAAACAGAACCGGCGATTGTGTGGTGACTGTTATTGCACGGATTATCTGGACTTTATCTATGTTAATGAAATCGGGGAAAGAATAAAACCCGGTTATCTGACACAACATTTTCCCTTGTTGCTGAAAAAATATAATCTGCGGAAAATCCGCTTTCACGATTTGAGGCATAGCTGTGCCAGCCTTTTATATGCTAATGGCGTGAGCTTGAAACAGATACAGGAATGGCTCGGTCACAGTGACATTTCTACAACATCTAATATCTATACGCATTTAGACTACAGCAGCAAGGTTTCATCTGCCAATGCGATATTATCCGTATTCCCGTCACAGACGGCAGCGGAGATTGAAAAAGCAGTAGGTTAGAACTTTTGACAATAAAAAAGCTCCCTAGCCGTAAGCTAAAGAGCTGAATTTGCTGGTGCCGCTGGCCGGACTCGAACCGGCACGGATATTCTCCGTCTGATTTTGAGTCAGGTGTGTCTGCCAATTCCACCACAGCGGCTTATATTTCAAATCCCTTATTTCTTGTATATCCTTTCCGATTTTGGAGGGATATGCAGGAGGGATATTGAAAACGAAGCAAGTCATTAAGTTGTCAAAAGCCTTGAAAAATCAAGGGATTTAAAAGTTACCTATCAGCCGAGCGCATTGGATTTTGAGTC
>CALXZW010000127.1 GCA_944393345.1 uncultured Clostridia bacterium | reverse complement strand
TGGAACTGACGTATGCCGGACAGGAAGTATCTGTAACAGAGGCGGACACCGCTTTCTATAATGAGCGGCAGAAAGTGGCGGTTGACCTTACAAAGACACTGGAACAGGATGAAATCTTTGGAATCGGAAATGCGGGAGAAATCCAGAACGTGGCCTTTGGCCTGTATGCCGCTGAAGATCTGACAGCAGCGGAGGCGGCAGCTATTTATCCGCTACCTTTTACGAAAAAAATAAAGGGTTATGCGGTTTTCCTGCCGCCATTATTCTGTTCAATAAATTCCATTACCCGAAGTAATTCATCTTCAAACTGGAATTTGATGGTGATCTCGTTATTCTCGTACACATAGATTACGTCGATAAGAGAAACCAGCACCGAGCGGTTCAATTCCGTGATATTCCGATACTGCAAAAATTCTTTGAATAACGGATTTTCAGTAGTCACGCCATCTCCGAGGCTTTTCAATTCCTCTTTGATATTTTCAATAGCCGCTTCCATTTGACTCATTTCTACCGAGTAACGATCTCTCATGCGCCGGTATTCCGTTTCGGAAATCTCTCCCAGCTTCCAGTCACCGTACAGGCTGTCATACACGCTCCTTATTCGTTGTAATTCCCGCCCCTTATCTGTAAGCATTTTTTCCAGCCGCTTGGAACTATTGTCTACCTCTGGGGCCTCGTTGATTTTATCCACGATGGCTGCCAGCGATTCCACCAGCTTTATCTGTCCCTGTATTGCTCCAAGAACCGCTTGTTCCAGCTTATCCTGCCGGATGGATTTCACATTGCAGGCCTCGGTAGACTTATTTTTCCGTGTACCACATTTAAAATAGGTATGATTTTTAGCGTGGGAGCGGTGCATTGCTTTCTTACATTTCCCGCATTTTAAGAGCCCGGCAAACTTATGAACCGTTCCAGAGTTGTTGGCGGTACGGGTATCACGCTCAAACAAAGCGCAAAGAGCCTCATAGTCTTCCTGCGTAAATGTCGCCTCATGGGTATTTTCTACAATGAACCAGTCATCTTCCGGTACAGCCACCTTATCATGGATTTTATAGCTGACAACCTTTTGCCTTCCCTGTACCATGTGGCCGAGGTTCATTAAGCTGAAAATGACGTTCCTAACCGTTGTACTGCACCAGAGTCCGTCGTTATCTTCCACATGAGGATTGCAATACTTCCAGCCTTTTTGACGCTTATACTTCGTAGGGTTTGGAATACCCATAGCATTAAGCCGCCTTGCAACACCTCCGAGGCTCATTCCCTCATGGAGCAGCCAGTCTTTCATCTGTACTTTAATGGGCGCGGTATCCGGATCAAGTATTAAATGATTTTTATTCTCCGGATCTTTGAGGAAACCATAGGGCGGAAATGCTCCGATAAAATTTCCTTTTGAACGCTTATCATCAAAGGTTCGCCGCACAGCGCGGGATGTAGTGGCTGCAAAACGGTCGTTGAGTACACCATACATGGGTACGTCAAGGTTATAGATCGCCTCAGAATCCGTGTAGGTATCTACAAAGGAATCCATAGTAGAGATGAAGCGTACATTTCTGGACGGAAAATATTCTTCCAGATAGTACCCCTGATCCGAGTAATTTCGGAAAGCGCGGGAAAGAGTTTTTACAACTACACAATTTCCTTCGCCCCGCTCTATCGTTCCAATCATACGCATAAAATCCTCACGCGTATCATCGGTGCCGGTCAGGCCATCATCTTCAAAGAATCCAACGATTTCATAAGTACCGGGTTCAAAGTAGTCCTCTATCCATGAAGTCAGAATACTTTTCTGGTTCTTAATACTTTCGCTTTTTAGCTGCTGCTCATTTTTGACCTGTCGGGAAATGTTTCTGGTATCCTCTTTAGACAGCCGAATATAGACGCAGATCAACCATTTCGGCGGTGCAGAATTTATATGTGAAGTCGCCAGCTTCGCGCTGGGCTTGGGTTTTCTGATTCGTGCCATAATATACCTCCTTCCCTCCATAATCACAGTGTGAGTGTACCCTGAAACACATAAAAATCAAGGCTTTCAGGCGCTGTTTTTTGCGGCCAAAAGATAGGAAACAAGCGCGTCCTGAATCGTTTTCCCATTTGAGGAAAAGCAGACATTTACCGCAATTTCACCACATTTGAAGGCATAAGGATTTTTTATCTGACGGAGATATTCTTCTGCGCGCTGAACAATCGGCATGGACGGATCAACCTTCACATCTGCAATATCCACCCGTTCCATAAGCGGAACCTCTGCATTTTTCAGTTGTAAAAGTTGTTCTCTTGTCATGGCATAATCTCCTTACATCAGACTCAATCCAGTTTATGCCCGCACGACAAAATAGATGTGTAATAGACAAGCCCGCAACGAAAAAAGGACTTGCTTCGACATTTTCGTATGGAAAAAGGGTGCCCGGCCCCGGACACCCTTTCCCCTATACGGGCTTATTTTGGAAGTTTCAAAACCTGCCCGGCATAGATCACGTCGGAAGTCAGGCCGTTTAGTTTCTTGATCTCGGTGTAGCGAGTGCCGTTTCCGAGATATTCTTCGGCAATGGCCCACAGGCTGTCACCCTTCTGGACGGTATAGGTGGCGGAAGCCGCCGCGCCGGTATAAACAACCTTGCCCGCCTCGTCAAAGACAGAGTATCCGGGATTTTCGTCTGCGCAGCGTTTCGCATTGTCCAGCACATTGAAGGCTCCCTTCTGAGAAGCCGCGTCCGACCAGCTTTTGCGCACCCGGTAGAGAGTGCCGCTGCCGGTGCTGCCGGAGGCGGAGGGATAAACCTGTTTTCCGTTTTCGTCAAAGACCGCATAGCCGGGGTTTTTATCCGCCAGCGCCTTGGCGTTATCCAAAACCGCAAAGGCCCCAAGCTGGGAGGCAGCATCGCTCCAAGATTTTCTTACCCGGTAAAGTGTCCCGCCGGAAGTGCCGCCGGAGGAGCCGCCCTCCATCTTTGCTTTTACCGCCTGCCGGAAGGTGTTCATGGTGTAGCCCATACCGAGCTGCGTCCATAAATGCTCCGGGTCGCCATGATTGGAGGCGATCCCCCGGCTGTGGCCCTCCTTGTGGCTGATAACCACGCCATCGGACAGCGGGTTCAGGCCGTATTGCTTACAGAGCATGGCAAACAGCTCCACCGCCGCATTGTAGGTGCGCTCCGCCACCTTCCGCGCCGTGGCAAGATCGGAGCAGGTAAAGGTTGCGCCGCCTGTATATTTGATGCAGGCAGGCTCGCACATCTCCACGCCGATATGGGTATTATTGCCGCTGCCCTTGGAGCCGGAGCCGCAATGCCAGCCGCGATGGTTCCAAGGGAGCGTCTGATAGACCGTCCCGTCGTTGCCGTCAATGAAACCATGCACACAGGCATTGTCATAGCTGGGGCTGTTCCACGAATTGATAAAGGCCGACGCCTTCGGCTGCGGGCATCCCACAGAATGAAGCATCAGCCCCTTTACGGTAATTTTTCTCCCCGCCGTATAGCAGGGGTTTTTCGTCAAAAAGGATTCCACTAATTTCATACCGATTTCTCCTCCTGTTTCTTCTTCAAAGCCGACGACGCTGCCGGTGCCGTATTCATGCACCAAGGCAGCGCCGTCATAATAAAAGGCCAGTATTTCGTTGTAAGGGATTCCCTGCCGGGCCGCCCACATACAGCCCACCTGCGATAGCCCCACGCCATGGCTGGCGGCGGAGGGCTTTTCCTCGCGGGCCGCCGTATCCCATGGGTCGGGCTTATGGACATAGTAGGGATAGTCCCGGCTCCATACCTCGCCGCTACGTTTGCAGGTGCCGCCAT
>CALXZW010000126.1 GCA_944393345.1 uncultured Clostridia bacterium | reverse complement strand
GCTTCAGCGTCAGCTAGTAATAGAGCCTTATAGGCACACATGAAAATCCACCGGTTATACCGGTGGATATTTATTTTACAATACAAACATAAAAACAATTGACAAAAGATGGTAAATAGGCTAAAATAAAATTGCAAAATTGACAGTTCTTTATGAATATATAAGAAATAAAAAATGAAAGGAAGAATAAAAATGAATATTATAATGTTAGGAGCACCTGGAACAGGTAAAGGAACAATAGCAGGTATATTATCAGAAAAATTAGGAATACCACAAATATCAACAGGAGATATATTTAGAAAAAATATTAAAGAGGGAACAGAATTAGGAAAATTAGCAGAAAGTTATATTTCAAAAGGACAATTAGTTCCAGATGAAGTAACTATAAAAATAGTTGAAGATAGATTAAATAAGCCAGATGCAAAAAACGGAGTAATATTAGATGGATTTCCAAGGACAATAGTTCAAGCAGATAGATTAAAAGAAATTTTAAAAGCAAAAGGTGAAAATGTTGATATAACTATAAATTTAGAAACACCTGAAGATGAAATAATAGAAAGAATAGTAAATAGGAGAGTATGTTCAAATCAAGAATGTAAAGCTGTATATAATGTTGTATTACATCCACCAAAAGTAGAAGGAAAATGTGATAAATGTGGAAGTGATTTAATAACAAGAAAAGATGACAAAGTAGAGACTGTAAAAAGTAGATTAGAACAATATTTTACATCAACAAGTCCATTAGTTGAATATTATAAAAATGAAGGAATATTATATTCAGCAACAGTAAGCAAGACAATAAATAAACTAGGAGAAGATGTAGCAAGAGATTTAATAGAATATTTAGAATCAAAATAAGATATATGATTATCAAAAACTCAGAAAGGAAGACCTTAATTGGTAACAATAAAATCAAAAAAAGAAATAGAATGTATGAGGCAAGCATGTAAAGTAGTTGCTTTAACATATAAAGAAATAGAAGAAAAAATAAAACCAGGAATGTCGACATGGGAAATAGATCAAATTGCAGAAAAAGCAATGAGAAAGTTAGGTGCAATTCCTGCAGAAAAAGGTTATAATGTAGGAATTAGAGGTATTCCACCATATCCGGCTGCAACTTGTATATCAGTAAATGATGAGGTAATACATGGTATTCCATCTAAAAATAAAATCATAAAAGATGGAGATATAGTTAGTATAGATACAGTAGCATTAAAAAATGGATTTAATGGAGATGCTGCAAGAACATTTATGATAGGAAATGTATCTAAGGAAGCAAAAAGACTTGTAGAAGTTACAAAACAAGCTTTTTTTGAGGGAATAAAATATGCTATACCAGGAAACAGAATTGGAGATATAAGTCATGCAATTGGTGAATATGTTGCATCACAAGGTTATTCAGTTGTAAGAGAATTTCAAGGACATGGTATAGGAAGAAGTATGCATGAAGATCCGGGAATACCAAATTACGGAAAAGCTAAAAGAGGAATAAGATTAGAGCCAGGTATGACATTAGCAATAGAGCCAATGGTTATACAAGGTAAAAACAGTATATTAGAATTAGATGATGGTTGGACAATAATAACAGAAGATGGAAGTTTGGCAGCACATTATGAAAATACAATTTTAATTACAGAAAAAGAGCCAGAAATATTGACAATGCTTTAATTATAGTATATAATATAATAGTTATTACGACAATTAATAAGTTGTCATAATTTTTTAATAATAAAACTCTTAATAGGAGGCGAATAAATTGGCAAAAGAAGATGTAATTGAAATTGAAGGAACAGTTGTAGAGGCATTGCCAAATACTAATTTTAAAGTAGAATTAGAAAATGGACATCAAATTTTGGCACATATTTCAGGAAAACTAAGAATGAATTATATAAAAATTTTACCAGGTGATAAAGTGAAAGTGGAACTTTCACCATACGATTTAACAAGAGGAAGAATTACTTGGAGAGCAAAATAAAGTTAAAAATTAACCCATTATATATAAAATTAGAAACTATATTAAAATATAGGTTCTCTTAATTCGAGGAGGTGCGAAAAATGAAGGTAAGACCATCAGTAAAACCAATTTGCGATAAATGCAAAGTAATAAAAAGAAAAGGAAAAATAAGAGTTATTTGTGAAAATCCTAAACACAAACAAAGACAAGGATAATATCCTGAAAGTTTACAACACAAATTAGGTAGCGGCTGTGAAACATATTATTAAATATGTTTACATATCAAATTTGTGTTTATATATATGTCTTAAAATTTTAAAGAGGCTGGGGTAAACACCAGCAACATTTCACCTTTAGAATGAAAGACAAACAAATAAAACAAATCAAATTTGGAGGTGCAAAATATGGCTCGTATAGCAGGAATAGATTTACCTAAGGAAAAAAGAGTAGAAATAGGACTTACATATATTTATGGAATAGGAGTAGCAAGTTCTAGAAAAATTCTTGAAAAAGCTGGAGTTAATTTAGATACAAGAGTAAAAGATTTAACAGATGAACAAGTTAATGATATCAGAAAAGTTATTGATGAATCATACTTAGTTGAAGGTGATTTAAGAAGAGAAGTAGCTCTTAATATTAAAAGACTTACAGAAATAGGATGCTACAGAGGACTAAGACATAGAAAAAGTCTTCCAGTAAGAGGACAAAGAACAAAAACAAATGCTAGAACAAGAAAAGGTCCTAGAAAATTAATAAGTAAAAGCAAAAAATAATAAAAAGTTTGAGGTATAAAACTTCACAACCAAAATTAAAAATAATTTTAATGAGGAGGAAAGTACAAAATGGCTAAAAATGTAACAACAACTAAAAAAGTAGCTAGAAGAAATAGAAAAAATATTGAAAAAGGTACAGCTCATATTCATTCTAGTTTTAATAATACAATAGTTACAATAACAGATACTTATGGAAATGCTATTTCATGGAAAAGTGCTGGTGGATTAGGATTTAAAGGTTCTAAAAAAAGTACACCATTTGCTGCAGGACAAGTTGCTGAAACTGCTGCAAAAGCTGCTATGGAACATGGATTAAAATATGTAGAAGTATTTGTTAAAGGACCTGGTGCAGGTAGAGAAGCAGCAATAAGAGCTTTACAAACAGCAGGTTTAGAAATTGGTGCAATAAAAGATGTAACACCAATACCACATAATGGTTGTAGACCACCAAAAAGAAGAAGAGTATAAAACGTGGTTTTATTATATGTGTATTTTAATTTATAAATATGTATGAATTAATAATATAAACTTTAGTATAATTTTGAAGATTTATAACAGACAAATAGAGAAAGGAGTAAGAAAATGGCAAGATATAAAGACGAACAATGTCGTAGATGCCGTAGAGAAGGACAAAAATTGTTCTTAAAAGGTGA
>CALXZW010000125.1 GCA_944393345.1 uncultured Clostridia bacterium | reverse complement strand
CGGAAAGCGTTGCTGGACTGCATGGCGCTGCCGAACCATCCCACCATTTTTGTGAGGGCCGAGGAGATGACGTTGAAGAGCAGCGCGCCGGAAACGATACCACTCAGGCGCGTGCCAAACTTCTGCATGGCGGTGGATGCGTGAGTGATGGCGGCGGTGCTGTTGCCTTTATTTTGCTTTCGATATGACTGTTCTGCCTGCGTTACTGCTTTCTGCTCCTGTACCAGGCGGTCGGACAAGGCACTGTGCTGTGTCTGGATGGCTTGCAGCAGTTTACCTTGTTTCCGATATTCTCCGGAAATTTCTCGAATACGAGCCTTCTGCTTTTCCAGTGTGGCGGCTAACCGGTCACTGCGCTGACTGTCCTCTTGAGCAGGGGCCAGCCCCGCATTGCGCTGGGCGTCCAAGGCAATATTCAGCCTGGAAAGTTCCCGTGCGGTAGCCGCCGCTTCGGTCCGTGCCTGGCGCAGATCCTCTGCCAACTGGCTTTTCTTAATCATGCCTGAATTGTAACTCTTATCCAGCGCGGCAATCTGCTGGGCCGTGCTTTTGACCTTGGCCTGCAGGGCTTTCAGGTCCGCTTCGGCGCCCTTGTTATTGACGCGGGTATCGATGATGATAGAACCGTCTGCGGCCATGGTTTACACCCCCAATCGTTTGAAAAATTCTTCTTCCTCGCTGGTCATCTGCACCGCCGTCCCGATGAGGTCGGGATTCTCGCGGGCGAAGATCTGCTCGGATTTGTCCAGCTTTTTGCCTCTGGCGCGTTTGTCCCGGATGGCGACCACCTCGGCAAACAGTCCCTTCCCGATGTTGCGGAAGGCTCCCACGAACTCCCACCAATGCAGGTAGGCACAGGCGCGGCAGCTGTAGCCCAGCACCTTGTCGATGGCGGGGGCGATGAGCTGCACGTCAGTATCCCAGTGGACCAGCGCAGGGCGGGCCGGTTGGTTGTCCGGCACCGTTTGGCCCAGATTGATGAAGGTCATAGCTGCCCGGAAAGCCTCCCCGGCATCGGGGAGGCGGTCAAAGGCAGGGTAGAGGATCTGCAGGCAGCTATCCACCCGCCAGGGCGGGGGCAGCGCGGCGTCGTTCAGGGCGGCGATGGCATCCAGCACGGCGCGAAAATCGCTGCGGATGGCAAAGGTCTGGCCTTCCACCTCCACCGTGGTGGGCAGTTCCCAGCCCATCAGTCAGGCAGGGTCTGGCCGGGCGCCAGGCCGCGGGCGGTGTGGCTGTTGGCGCGTTGCTGCACCGCTTCCAGGCCGGACTTCATGGAGGATTCCAGCACCGGCGTCAGGGCGTTGATCACATGCTCCAACACGAGGGCACCGTCATCACAGATGCCGAAAGCGGACTGCCCGCCGAAAAATGCCTCCGATACCTTGGCGCCGAAGGCGTAGTCGAACAGGGACTTGATCTTCTGGTCGGCGTCCATCAGCAGGGCCACGGTGGCGCCTTCGTCCTGGTCGGACTGCTGCGCCGTCTGGGCCAGCTGCTGGATCTGCGGCTCGGCGGACTTCCACCGGGCGGCAATGCCGGGATCGGCGGGGTTAAACCGCACGGTGCCGGTCAGGTTGCCGTCGGCGTCCAGAATGTCGTAGGTCTTCAGACCGGTGTCGATCTGCAACTGCATGCGAGTTCCTCCTTATTCGGCGCCGTCGGCGGTGAAGGTGGGCACGCCTTTGGTGATGGTCACGGTGCCCAGCTCGCAGTCGTTGGACAGGTAGATGTTCATGGGCAGGCCCACATAGTTGGAGCCGCCCAGGCTGGTGGGCACCACGGTGCAGCCGTGATGGACCTCGGCGGCAAAGGGGCCGGTGGCGGCCGTGCCCAGATAGCAGTGCACCAGCAGCACGTCGAAGGTGCCGAACTCGCTGGTGGCCTGGCGGCGCTCGATGTCCAGCAGTTTCTCGTTGAGCTTCTGGCCGCCGCGGATCGTGTTGGGGTCCAGCTCCATGCTGGGCTTGGAGGCCGAAACATCGGTGTCGGTCATGCCCAGAATGTCGGTGGTCTGCTCCACGTCGTGGTTGTACTCGATGCTGGCATCTTCCACGCCGCGGCCCTGCAGTTCCCACTGGTAGTCGGGGCCGCCGGCGGTGCCGGTGTTGACGAAAATCATTTCCAGTTTGCGGTCGGCTTTCTGGTCGGCGGGCAAATTGATGGTGGATGCTGCCATAGGTTATACCTCCTCTAAGGTCAGTTTGATTTGCAGCTGATACCGGGCAGAGCTGGCCTCTGCCTGGGTGATGACGCCCGGGTTGGAAGCTTCCACTCGGGTGGCGTGATAGCCCGATACGTCGGGGTAGTTGTGGGCACGCTCCTGCCCGCGAATCCAGGCGGCCAGGTTCGAAAAGAAGTCTGCCGCGCTGAGGTTGGGGGCCAGCGCTTTGCCGAAGGGCAGCTGGGCCACAAACACAAAGTTGCAGGTCACGGTGTCCAGCCCCAGCACGTCGGTGGTGCGGGTGTCCCCGGCGCTGCGCAGTGTGTACTCTGTGGTCTCGGCGCCCAGATAATTGGAATTGAAGCGGTCCTGTCTGTCAATCAGCGGACACTGATCCCGCAGCCACTTGCGGGTGGCGTCCAGTGAATTCATGGTGCTGCCCTCCCTCCGGCCAGGGCTGCTGCGCCCCGGATGATTTCCTCGCCATGTTCGGCTTTCATCCTCTCGAACCAGAAAGCACCCCGCTCCGGCGCGCCGCTGTAGGTCAGCTTGCGGCCGGTAGGATGCTTTTTCTGCCCGGGCGGGGACCAGAACCCGGCCAGCTCGCCTGCCTCGAAAATTGGAATGTTGGGGCCGTACACCTCGCCGTAGTAAAGGTATCGGGCGTAGGGCGTGGCGTAGATCACCAGCCCCTGCCCGATGACCGAGGCAACCATGGGGCTGTGTTTGAGTACGCCGGTGCGGAAGGGAACCTTTGGGTCGCACAGGCGGATGACCTCGCTGTCGATG
>CALXZW010000124.1 GCA_944393345.1 uncultured Clostridia bacterium | reverse complement strand
TTAATAATTCTTTTGCTGTTCTTCGTGCTTCTTCTACTGTGATTCCTTTTGCCTTACTTAAGTCATTCGCCCATGAGGGTATATTTATTGACCTTATTTTTCCTGTTAAACCATCTATTGTCATTGAAAGTTTTCCTACATTTAAATCCCAAATAATTATTTCAGTTGTTTTTTCTTGAGTTAATTTTATAGAATTCATATTATCATTATTTATATATCCTATTTGGGTTAAATATGATATTCCTATATTCTTAGCTTCTTCTTCTGAAATACAATTTTCGTAATCTTTTTGTGTTATATCTTTTTGAAATTTATATTCTTGAGGTTCTTTCCATATTTTTTCATATGCACTAATTCCTCCAAAAACTATTCCAGATGTTACCCCTATTGATATTATAAAAGTTGCAAGAAACTTTAAAATATTTTTTTTAGGTACATTCATATTTTCTTCCTCCTTTTCAAAATTGGATATTGCTATTTTCATTTGTGCTTTTCTTTTTATATTTTCAATTATTCTATTATTTCCATAGCCATACCCCCTTTTTTCTAGCTCTTTTTTTAATTTCTTTCTTATTCTAAATAATCGTGATTTTACTTTTTCTGCTTTTATATGTAACTTTAAAGCTATTTGATTCATCGATTCTGCATAATAGTAATATGAAATAAAAATACATTTATCTTCTTCTTTCAATTTTTCTATTTCTTGTAAAATAAAACTTGATTTTTCAAAATCTTCTATTTTACATTCTATTGTTTCTTTTTCATATAATATATTTTCATAATCAGATATATCACTTGTTTGTTTCTTATTTCTCATTTTAGTATTATATATGTTCTTTGCTATTCCTGCTAAATATGATGACATATCTTTACTTATATCAAGTTTGTCTTGATTTTTCCAAACCGCAAGAAATACATCTGATATTATTTCTTCAATATCCTCTTCTAATAAATTTGAATTCTTATTTCTTATTACTGTATAAAGATAAGGTGTAAAATCATCTATCACATTTTCTATTTCTAGCATATCTCTTTTTATGTAAAATTTAATTAATCTATTTTTCTTCATATTGTTCTAGAACTCCTTTTAGATATCTACATTTATATATTATCATTTTTTTTAATAAGGTTACATATATTTTGGTATAAAAATTAGACAGTAACATTAACTGCTACTGCCTAATTTATAATCAAACGGTCTCGAGTAAAGTAATCATCTATTTACAAAAGTGCTTTCTTGATTGCTTTAGCTCTAGGGTTAATTTTTTGTTTTTCTTCTGAAGTCATCTCTGCCAAGGTTCTGCCTTCATATTCCAAAATAGAATCAAATGCAAATCCATTATTTCCTCTTGGCTCGGTTATTTTTCCTGTAAGAATTTCTTCAACTTGTTTAGCATCTCCTTTGTAGTTAATAATAGTAATTACCACTACAAAGTTTGCCTCTGCATTTTCTCCTGCAATTTTGGATATATGTCTCCAAAATTCTTTTTCAGTGGTTGCATTTTGCTCAGTCCAACTTTCCATTTCTCGTTTGGTTTTTACACCTAAACGATCTTCAAGTTTAGGAATTATAATTCCCGAATCGTCAGTAAGAATCAAATCCCCTGGTTTCATTTTGGTTTTTACCAAATTCCAAATTGTTTGCGCCTTGATTTTGCTATTTTCTGCAAAATCTTTTCCATCTTCAACAGGTTCTTTATAACCTTGAATTTCATCGGGACAAATAGCAATATGACCTGGCAAATATTTTATGATTTCCAGAATCTTGCCTCTGTTATTTGTTCCAAGAAAAATCTTCATAGAAAATTTATCCCCTTTCAAAAATTTTGATATATATATTATACTACTTTTTAAGATCTAGTCAATAAATTTTATTCCTCTTCTTCATCAAATTGACTATTGTATAAATCAGCATAAAATCCATTTTTTGCTAATAATTCATTATGTGTACCTTGTTCTACAATATCTCCATGATTCATCACTAAAATCCAATCAGCATTTTTTATTGTTGATAATCTATGTGCTATTATGAAACTTGTTCTTCCATTCATTAAATTATCCATCGCAGATTGAATTTGAATTTCTGTTCTTGTATCTATTGAACTTGTTGCTTCATCTAGTATTAAGATTTTAGGATCTGCTAATATTACTCTAGCTATTGTAAGTAATTGTTTTTGACCTGCTGAAACATTTGTTGATTCTTCATTTAATACTGAATTATATCCATTTGGCAATGTTTTTATGAAATGATGAACATGCGCTGCTTTAGCTGCTCTTATTACTTCATCATCTGTTGCATCTTCTTTTCCATATTTTATGTTTTCTTTAACAGTTCCTCCAAATAGCCATGTATCTTGTAAAACCATTCCGAACATCTTTCGTAATTCCCCTCTATCAAAGTCTTTTATATTATGTCCATCAACTAATATTTCTCCGGAATTGACATCATAGAATCTCATTAATAATTTTACCATTGTTGTTTTTCCTGCACCTGTAGGACCTACAATTGCAATTTTTTGTCCTTCTGTTACTTTACTATTAAAATCATTAATTATTGTTTTGTCAGGAGTATATCCAAAATTTACATGTTTAAACTCTATATTTCCTTTTAATTTTGATGTATCTATATCTCCTTTAGCTGTTTCTTTTTCTTCCTCTTCTTCTAAAAATTCAAATATTCTTTCTGCTGCTGCCACCATTGATTGCAACATTGCTGAAATCTGCGCTATTTGTGTTATTGGTTGATTAAATTGTCTGTTATATTGTATAAAACTTTGAATGTTTCCTACTGTAATTGTTCCGTTTATGGCTAAATACCCTCCTGCAACCGCAACTGCAACATATCCTATATTTCCCATAAAGTTCATTAGAGGATGCATTAAACCTGATAAAAATTGTGATTTCCATCCAGAATGATATAATTCCTTGTTTACTTTATTAAATTCTTCTATTGCTTTTTCTTCTATGTTAAATGCCTTTACTATGTTTAAACCACTGTAAATTTCTTCTACTTGACCATTTACATGTCCTAAATATTCTTGTTGTCTGTTGAAATATTTTTGAGACTTCACTACTATCCATCTTACTATAAATCCTGATATTGGTAAAATTATTATTGATATGAGTGTCATTTGCCAACTGATTGATAACATCATTATTAATATACCTATAATTGTACATATTGATGTTATTATTTGTGTAATACTTTGATTTAAATTCATGCTTAAAGTATCTATATCATTTGTTATTACTGACAAAACTTCACCATTTGTTTTTTTATCAAAATAATTCATAGGTAATTTGTTTATTTTTATTGCTATATCATTTCTTATTTTATATGTTAATTTTTGTGCTACACCTGTCATTGTAAAGCCTTGAATAAATGAAAATATTGCACTTATAATATATAAACCTAATAAAGTTAATAATATTTGACCTATTTTTCCAAAATCTATTCCAGCTCCACCTGATATTTTACTTACAAGACCATTGAATATTTCTGTTGTTGCATTTCCTAATATTTTAGGTCCAACAATTGTAAATATTGTACTTCCAATAGCAAATATAAATACAATTATTAATGATATTTTATATTTTGATAGATACTCATTAATTAATTTTTTTGTGGTTTTTTTAAAATCTTTAGCTTTTTCTTGTGGACCATTTTTCCCTATTGGTCCTCCCATTGGTCCTGGCATAATATACTCCTTTCTATATTTTCTTAATTATCTAATTCTTCTTCTGACATTTGTGATAATGCTATTTGTCTATATGTCTCATTATTTTTCATTAAATCTTCGTGTTTTCCTATTCCAACTACTTTTCCTTCTTCTAATACTATTATTTGATCAGCATTTAAAATCGTGCTAATTCTTTGTGCTACAATTATAACTGTTTTATCCTTAGTGATTTGAGAAAGTTCTTCTCTTAATTTACTATCTGTTTTTAAATCTAATGCTGAAAATGTATCGTCAAATATAAATATCTCTGGATCTTTTGCTATTGCTCTTGCTATTGAAAGACGTTGTCTTTGTCCTCCTGAAACATTAGTACCACCTTGTGATATATCATCTTTATATTGTTTTTCTTTACTTTCGATAAACTCTGTTGCTTGTGCTATTTTAGCTGCTGTTTTCATTTTTTCATCAGACATTGTTTCATCAGAATATTTTATGTTTGATTCTATTGTTCCTGAAAATAGTAAACCTTTTTGAGGAGCATAACCTATTATATCTCTTAAATCTTTTTGAGAAACTTCTTTTACATTTACACCATCAATTAAAAGTTCGCCTTCTGTTACATCATAAAATCTAGGTATTAAGTTAACTATTGTTGACTTTCCACTTCCAGTACTTCCAATAATAGCAGTAGTTTCACCTGGCTTTGCAGTAAAGTTTATATCTTCTAATATTTCTGTATCTGCATCTGGATATCTAAAAGATACATTTTTAAATTCTACTAATCCCTTTTTTGAAGTATCAAAACTTTTAGTTTTTTCTACATCTTTTATATCCGGTTCAGTAACTAATACTTCATTTATACGATTAGCTGATACTGAAGCTCTTGGTAACATTATTGATATAATAGAAATCATTAAGAATGCCATTACAATTTGCATCATATATTGTATAAATGCCATCATATCTCCAACTTGCATAATTCCTTGTTCAACATTATGTCCTCCAACCCATATAACTAATATCATCATAGAATTCATTATAAATAATATTAATGGAAACATCATTGACATTGCCCTATTTACAAATATGTTTGTTTTCATTAAATCTTTATTTGCAATGTCGAATCTCTTTTCTTCTTTTTTCTCTGTATTAAAAGCTCTTATTACTGGCAATCCTGTAAGTATTTCACGAGATACCAGATTTAATTTGTCTGTTAAGTCTTGCAACTTTTTAAATCTTGGCATTGCTACAATAAATAAAGTTCCAACTACAACAAATATAGCAAATATAGCTACTCCAATTATCCATGCCATAGAATTATCTGTACTTGTTAATACTTTTATAAATCCTCCTATTCCAATTATTGGAGCATATACTACTACTCTAAATAACATTGTTATTAATTGTTGAATTTGTTGAATATCGTTTGTACT
>CALXZW010000123.1 GCA_944393345.1 uncultured Clostridia bacterium | reverse complement strand
TTAGTATGTGATGCTATAAATACAGCAATGAGAGAATTATTCTTACAAATAGTATATGGAAGAACACAAACAGCTTTTTCAGAAGGAGGACTTCCAGTAGGAGCAGGACTTGAAGATTTAGGAAAGGGACATACATCACAAGTAGGAACAATCTATTCAAGTACATTAAAAGGACCAAGATATCTACAATTAACAGAAGGATACATAGTAGAATTAGGATTAGACAAAGATGATCAAATCATTGGATACAAATATGTTCATATGGGAAAAATGATGGATAATATTAAAAAAGGAATGGACCCAATGGAAGCAATTGAAAAAGCTTCAGGAACATATGGAAGATTTGATGAAGCTGTTAAAAAGATTGACCCAAGAAAACAATAATATCCAATTGGGGGATATGTACTAATGGACAATTTTGTCCATTAGAGGACACATTTATAAAAATAATTAATAATGTAAGTAATAGGAGGAAATAAAATGGCAGTAACATTTGAAAGTTATGAAAGAAGAATAGACCAAATTAAACCAGTAATGGAAAAATACGGTATAAAAGATTTTGAAGATGCATTAAAAATATGCACAGATAAAGGATTTAATCCATATGAAATAGTTAAAGGTGTACAACCAATTTGCTTTGAAAATGCTGCTTGGGCATATACATTAGGAGCAGCAATAGCAATAAAAAAAGGTTGTACAAAAGCAGCAGATGCTGCAAAAGCAATAGGAGAAGGATTACAAGCATTTTGTATTCCAGGTTCAGTTGCAGACGATAGAAAAGTAGGATTAGGACATGGAAATTTAGCATCTATGCTATTATCAGAAGACACAAAATGCTTTGCATTCTTAGCAGGACATGAGAGTTTCGCAGCAGCTGAAGGAGCAATTGGAATTGCAAAATCAGCTAATAAAGTAAGAAAAGAACCATTAAGAGTTATTCTAAATGGACTTGGAAAAGATGCTGCACAAGTAATATCTAGAATAAATGGATTTACATATGTAAGAACAGATTTTGACTTCTTTACAGGAAAAGTAAATGTTGTAGAAGAAATTCCTTATTCTGATGGAGAAAGAGCAAAAGTTAAATGTTATGGAGCAAATGATGTTAGAGAAGGTGTTGCAATTATGTGGCTAGAAGATGTTGATGTATCTATTACAGGTAACTCAACAAATCCAACAAGATTCCAACATCCAGTTGCAGGAACGTATAAAAAAGAGAGAATTGAAGCAGGAAAAAAATATTTTTCAGTTGCATCAGGTGGTGGAACAGGAAGAACATTACATCCTGATAATATGGCAGCTGGACCAGCTTCATATGGTATGACAGATACAATGGGAAGAATGCATTCAGATGCACAATTTGCAGGATCTTCATCAGTACCAGCACATGTTGAAATGATGGGATTAATCGGAATGGGTAATAATCCAATGGTTGGAGCATCAGTAGCAGTTGCAGTTGCAGTAGAAGAAGCAATGAAATAATTTATAGGTTGAATGTCAATAGTTGGGGTGGAAAACTGTGAGAGTTTTTTATCTCAGCTTTTTTATATCTAAGTATGCTATATATAGGAATAAATATTTTAGATAGATATTATTGAAGATATTTTTTGTATGAATTGAAAAATGCGAATTTACAAAAAAATAAATTAAAAGTATAGTAATATATTGGGTAAATTAGAAAGAATTAAAAAATAACATAGAACTTAGAAATGATGAAAATCAAAGTAATTTAGGTTGTAAAACTAAAAACTGGAGATATGGTGTCAATCATAGGAATAGATAAAGACTCTTATAAAGTGAAAGTAGTAGTAAAAAAGGAAAGTATAAGAAAATAATTACAATAGCAGAAAATGATATAAAAGAAATTATCATTACTAAATAAGTTATAGTAAAAAATGATATTTACAAATTTTAAGTTATTACTGAAATTTTTGCAAAGAATTTTGATGTTCAAAATAAAAAATTCATTACAATAAGTTGTAGCAAATGTGGATATACAGAATTATACAAGGCAAATACATCAACAGAAATGAATATACTTGATTTTTTGATGAATTAAATATATGTCAAGAGTTTATGTAAAACAAATATACTCTTATAGTAATAAAAATAACTTTTAAACTAAAACTGTTTACAAATGTATACATTTGTAGTATAATGTATGTATAGTAATATATCAATAGTTAGAAGGTGATTAAATTGGAAAAGAAAAAACTTGTTATATCAACCAAAAAATATACAGGCGAAACTGCAGTTATATCTACACGAATTCCAAATGATTTAATCAAAGAAATAGATGACATTTGTGAAGCAACTGGACGAACACGAAATGAAATTGTGCAGATGTGTCTGGAATTTGCTGTTGATAATCTTGAAATAGAAAGGTAGGTGAAAAAAATGTTTAAGATTTTAGATGTTATAAAGTATGAAGGTAATAATGATACATTTATATGGAAACATCCTTCCGAAGATTTTAATTGTTTCTCTCAACTTATAGTTCACGAAAATCAAGAAGCAATTTTCTATATGAATGGACAAGCTTTAGATCTTTTTAAGCCAGGAAGATATACATTAAAAACACAAAATATTCCATTAATTAGTAAAGTTCTTAATCTTTCAACAGGTGGAATATCTCCATTTCATTGTGAAGTTTATTTTATAAACAAAAGTGAACAAATGGCTATAAAATGGGGGACGGATTCACGAATACAATTTGTAGAGCCAACATATAATTTTCCTTTGTCTATTGGTGCTTCAGGAGAAATGAGTTTGAGAGCAGAAGATAGTAGAAAATTAGTAGTAAAACTTGTAGGAACAGAAAATGATTTATCACAATTTAAATTAGTCTCTTATTTTCGCTCTTTCTTAATGACTAGAGTAAAAACTTATATTGCAAATATAATAAAATCAGAAAACATAAATATTTTTGAAATAGATGAGAAACTTACACAATTTTCAGAAGCATTAAAAAAATTATTAGTTGATGATTTTGCGGAGTATGGTATTTCTCTTGAATCATTTTTTGTAAATAGAGTTATGAAACCAGATGGCGAAGAACAGTATGAAAGATTTAAAGAATTACATTTTCGCCAATATTCAGATATTACAGAAGCAAAACTTAGACAGCAAACACAAATTATAGATGCTGAAACAGAGGCACAAAAAACAGTTATTGCATCTAAAGCACAAGCTACTAAACGAACACAAGAGGGATATACATATCAACAAGAACGTGGTTTTGATGTTGCTGAAAAAGTTGCACAAAACGAGGCTGTTGGAGAATTTACTAATATGGGTGTTGGATTTGGAACAATGGCAGGTGTTGGCGGAGTTGTTGGAGGAATGGTTGGAGGTATGATGAATGAGGCAGTAAATTCCACAACAAATTCACAAACTTCTAATTTAAATTTAATTAATGCACAAACAACAAATAAATTTTGTGATAATTGTGGTGCGAAAATCAATGCTGATGCAGAATATTGCGAAGAATGTGGTAAAAAGATAGCAAAGTCAAATGATACTTGTACTAATTGTGGCTATAAATTTGAACGCGATGGTAAATTCTGTCCAAAATGTGGAAAGAAAAGAGAGTGATTAAAATGACAAAATCATTTAAGTTATATTCAATAATTTGGACTATTTGCCTCTTAGTTTTTAATATTGTAACTTTTGTTAGTTCAGCACAAATGAATATAATAAGAGGAAACTTCTGGATTGGATATATATTTATATTACTCACATTCTTGGGGCAATTATATTGTTCTTATATAGTTCTAAAAGAAGAAAATTTTAAAAAAATGTTTTATAATATATCACTTCTTCTAGTAAGTTATATTTCTATATTTTTAATAATGGTTATTGGTACAGTTTGTATGATATTTTCTGTTCCAATGTGGATTAGTATAGTTGTATGTGTGGTTTTAACAGGTTCATTTGCTGTTATAACTATTACAACTTGTTTTGCTATCAATGTTGTATCAAATATTGATAAAGAAATAAAATCTAAAACATTTACTATAAAAAAACTTTCAACAGATGTTGAACACTTAATTAATATTGCTCAAAAAGAGGAATTGAGAAACATTTGCAAAAAAGTATATGAATCTTTGAGATATTCAGATCCTGTAGATAATATAGTTTTATCTGAAATTAATCAACAAATACAAAATGAATTTAAAACATTTGAAGATGCTATTAACGAAAATGATACTGAAATAGCTCAAGTGGTTTCGACTGAATTAATTAATTTAATAGATAAAAGAAATAAAGAGTGTACTTTATTAAAATAGAAGAGTACAAATTTATAATGTAATACTAAAGTAAAGAAAAGGGGAAAAATTATGAGTAATGAAAAATTAAAAACAAAAGCTACAGTTTGTTCCAATTGTGGAGGACAACTTAGTATTGATAATTTAAAAGACACTGTTGAATGCCCTTATTGTGGAACGAGTTATTCTGTTAGTGAATTAATTGGAGAAAGTGATGCAGTCAGAATTGAAAAGATTAAATCAAATACACAAAAAGAAATAGAGAAAGAAAAACTAAAAAATGAAAATGAAAAAAACAATATTCAAGAAGAAAAAGAACAAATTGAAAAGTTTAAGAAAAGCAAATTTAGTAAAGTATTAATACTATTTTCAATTATTGGTGTATTAATGGTTGCTACTGCTTTTAATGATGGTAAAATTCTTGCAGGATTAGTTGCAATTTTAATGACAGTGTTGTTTATAATTACATATCTTATGAAAAATCATACTATAAAAGAATCAAAAAAAGGAATTAGTACTATTTTAGCAATAGTCGCATTTATATTGATAGTTCCATTTATGAATTTATATAATGGAGAAAGCAATTATGAAATTAAAGCCGAAAAATTTGAGTGGAATAATATTGAAATGCACGAAAATCTTCCAAAACCTGAAAAAACTTATGGAAAGATAGGAATTAATTCTGAAAAAAGCTTAATATTAACTCTTTGCAAGGTAAAAGAAGAAGATTTTAAATCATATAGAGATCTTTGTATTGAAGCCGGATTTACTATAGAGCCTGATAAATCAAGTCTTTCTTACAAAGCATTTAATGAAAAAGGATATTCAGTTAACTTAGTTTTTTCCAGCAGTAATGAAGAAATGAATATTTACCTAGATGCACCAGAGGAAATGTCTGAATTTGAATGGCCAACAAGTGGGCTTGGTGCTATATTGCCAATACCAAAATCTAATATAGGAAAAATTTCTTGGAATAATAGTGAAACATTTATTGTACATATAGGAAATACTAATATTCAAGAATATAATGAATATGTTAAATCTTGTGAGCAAAAAGGATTTACAGTTGATTATAGTAAAGGAGATACAACTTATTCGGCACTAAATCAAGAAGGATACAAAATTTCTTTAATGTATTTAGGATTTGACAGAATTGAAATTTCTCTAAAAGCACCTGAAAAAACAACAACAGAAATTACGACAAATGAAACAACAACTACTGAAACTACTACTTCGTCTACATCTACTGAAACATCTAAAACATCTAGTGATACTGCTGGTATAAGTAAAGAGTTTAAGGAAGCTATGGATAGCTATGAAAAATTCTTTGATGAATATGTTGCATTTATGAAAAAGTATAAAGAATCAAACGGAACAGATGTAAGTTTACTTGCAGATTATAGTAGATATATGAACAAATATGCTGAAACAATGAAGAAATTTGAAGATATGAAAGATGATGATATGAATACAGCAGAAACAGCATATTATATTGAAGTTCAAAATCGTATTAATCAAAAATTGCTTGAAGTAGCACAATAAA
>CALXZW010000122.1 GCA_944393345.1 uncultured Clostridia bacterium | reverse complement strand
CGATTCTTGTAATAATAAATAATTCAAATTTTAATAAGTTAATTTTTTTAATATATATAAATATTAATTTTAGTAAAAAATAAACTTAAATTTATATACAAAAGTCCCCCACCACTCAATGAGTAGTGAGGGACTTTTGTAGGTTAGCCTTCGAATTTCGACACTGCAATCGTTTGGTACATAGGAAATTCGCGTGTTACAAACTGTACACCAGTCTGCTGATCTTTCAGCACATTGTCAATTTGATCCCAAGTAAGCTTAATTGCTTTCTCCTTCCCAAGATAAAACATATAACATGCAACGCTTTCTCCCGGGAACTTAATTTCCCGAAAAATCAAAACACCTCCTACGTTAAGTTTCATTGCTTTTTTGGCAAGGACTTTTTCAGCTTTCCGGCCTTCTAAGATTTTCATTGTCTTCCTCCTTATTTTGTCCAGGCCGCGACAACAGTCACGGCAATCTACATTTTGTACAATTTTATTATATCACTTTTAACGTATTATGTCAATTATTTTTAGTTAAATTACAGCATTACATCATGAAATCTTCTAAAAAAATCTGCTAATCATTGAAAACAAATAGTTTGCAGACTTAATCCTATAAAAAATCCAAGTTTTTTTATGTATTAAATAAAATATATTATGTATTTCTTTTTCTGCTTCTAAACTCACTAGAAATCTTATTTTTTTAACTTCTTTAACTGAATTTAATATATTTAATACAAATTTTTCTATTATTTGTAAATTAAATAATGTTCTCTTATTTACTGTTTGATTTTTATCATATTTAATGTATAATCCATTTGCTAGTGTAATTTGTTTTCTTCCTAATACTTGCTTATAGCCTCTGCGAATACTCCTATGTCTCTTAACGAACTTAATATATAATATCTTTTTTCTATTATTAAACTATAACTTCTTTCATATCCTGCTTCTATTACTAGTAACTTATCTTAATCAAAATAATCTTGTACATCTGTATAAAAATTCCCTTGATTTGCTTTTAACGCACAACAATACTCTCCTCTTTTTGATATTACTGTTTTGCATTTTCCTTTTGTGTATTTAGAGCATCTATGTGCATATTATACCCTTTAAATTCAATCTTCCTATTACTTGTAGTATAGCTGTTATTTTATTTGTTTTTTCCTCTATCATTTTTTGTTCTATTGTTTAAGTTGATGGAATTCCCTCTGTTATTGGCAAAAACATTTTTAACCATTCTTTATTCTTTTTGGCAAATATTTCTATTTCTTCCCATTCATTACAATTGGCTATTACTGCAAGTAATGCAACACATACTATGTCCAATATTTCATATTTACATTTTTTTAGTTCTTTTGTCTGTTAAGCTTTTGGCTTGATTTTTTAAATGTTTCAATTCTGTTATACCTAATTTTCCATATCAATATTCTCACAATTTAATTTATTTTTATATCTTCAGTTTTCATTTGTGTATCACCAATGTATTCTGATAATTTTTTTGTAAAAAGTTAAATTTTTAACTAAATTAAATTTGCTAACCATTTATTATCAGACTTTTTTGAAAATTTCATGATTTAATCCTGACTAAATTATGTTCGTCGTTTATTAAATTATCTTCTCTTGTTAAATATGTTCCTAATTCTCCACCTATTATTTCTCCTGTTGTAGCATCAATATAATATGTGTAATATCTTAAGTCTTCAGAATTGATTGAAACATTATATTCTAAATTAACTCTCCAAACTTTTCTTACTCTTTCCTCTGTTTTGTAATATACAGCATCATCTTTTATTTTATATGAGTTTTCTGAAATTCTTTCTTTATTTAAATTTCCAGATTCATACTCTTTTCCATATTTTTCTCTTAAATATACAGATGGATTCATTGGTTTTATTTTTATTTGAGCAATAATATTTTTAACTTTACTATTATCTTCAAATTGCTTATCTTTTTCTAATGCTATTTTTATTGCTTCATCTTTCGTAATTATTTGTTCATTATTTTCATAAGGTATATCTGTAATTTCTAAGCAATATAATTCATTAATTGTAGGTATAAATCCAATTAAGACTCTTTCTTTTGGATTTACTAAACCATCATACATTTTATAAAACTCTGCATACCAAATATATGAATTTTCCGGCTTTTCATCATTTCCTTTTAAACTTAATAATTCATACTCTTCATTAGTATTCTCTGTTTTATATTTTCTTAATAATTCTTTTGCTGTTCTTCGTGCTTCTTCTACTGTGATTCCTTTTGCCTTACTTAAGTCATTCGCCCATGAAGGTATATTTATTGATCTTATTTTTCCTGTTAACCCATCTATTGTCATTGAAAGGCTTCCTACGTTTAAATCCCAAATAATTGTTTCGGTTGTTTTTCCTTGAATTAATTTTATAGAATTCATATTATCATTTATATATCCTATTTTGGTTAAATATGATATTCCTATATTCTTAGCTTCTTCTTCTGAAATACAGTTTTCGTTATCTTTTTGTGTTATATCTTTTTGAAATTTATATTCTTGAGGTTCTTTCCATATTTTTTCATATACAC
>CALXZW010000121.1 GCA_944393345.1 uncultured Clostridia bacterium | reverse complement strand
TTAGGAAATAATAGTATAAATTTAAAAGAAATAACTTCTAGTGAGAAAGAGGAAATATTAAAAATGCTAAATTTAAATAATAGTGATAACAATATAGAATTAGAAAAATTAGAAAGTCCTAAAACCTACAAAGATAAATATTATATAATTTATTTTTCAACAGACTTAGATGATAAAGATGTATTAAATAATAAAACAAATAATTTATATAGAGAGTTTATAAAAATAAAGGAAGAAGATAAGATAGTTAAATATCGTTGTACTATTTCAAATATGGGAAAAAGTTTAAAAACATTTGAACAGATAGTGGACAAATACAACGATTAATAACAATACAATTTTAAGGAGAATTTCTATGAAAAAAATAATAAATATAATAATAGTTATTATTAGTAGTATTGTAATTGCTAATTTTATAAATAAAGGTTGCATATATTTAGTAGATAAATTTAATTTGATTAGTGACAGTTCTAGATTAGGAGTCTTATTTATTCCATTTATAATATATGGTGTTATATTATTTGTTATAGATCCTTATATTATTAAATTAATAAATAAAAAATGAAAAGTAAATATCAATCAAAATAATAATTATTGATTTATATGGAGGAATATTTAGTGAGTAGAAAATTTAAAATTATTATAAAAGTAATATTGTTTACAATAAGTATAGTAATATTTTTTGCATTACTAATAGCGGATTTTATTATTTTATTAAAATATTCTCGGTGAATATACTCTCTCTGATGGGGTCAGCCAATACAAAGTAAAATATGCTTTAATAAATGAAATAGGAATAAATATACCAGATGATGCAGAAATAATTGAAGTGAAATTTAAAAGAATTTTTGATGCGAGTGAATATAAAGTTACATATCTAGAAAAAGGTGAAAGAAAAGTTGCAGAAGACTATGTGGATGCAGATGGAATTTAATTAGATCAGTATATGAAGGAATATGCAAAGAATAATGATCTTACAATTTTTCTAATTATAATTATTCAAATGATTATACCTGTAATTTTTTTAAGAAAACTAATTAATGAAATAAGATGTAAATAATAATATAAATTATATAAAAACAAAATAAGAACATTTACAAAAAGTAGATGTTCTTTTTAAATTTACATATGAACAAGATTAAAGAATTATACAGATTAATCCACCACTTCCTTCGTTAACAATACGTTCCAAAGTTTCTTGTAGTTTTATTTGAGCATCTTCTGGCATTTTAGCAAGTTTTGTTTGAAGACCTTCATTAACAAGTTCATGTAAACTTTTTCCAAAAATATTAGATTCCCAAATCTTTTTAGGATCATTTTCAAATTCAGAAAGTAAATAATTTACTAATTCTTCAGATTGTTTTTCAGATCCAACAATAGGTGAAACTTCTGTTGCAACATTTGTTTTTATTAAATGTATGCTAGGAGCCATAGCTTTTAATTTAACTCCAAATCTTGAACCTTGTTTTACCATTTCAGGTTCTTCTAAAATAAGTTCATCCATAGATGGAGTTACAATTCCATAACCTTTTCTATCGACTTCTTCTAATGCATAAGCAACTTTATCATATTTTTTCTTAGTAGAAGATAGTTCATTAATAATACTAAATAAATCTCCTTCATTACTAACAGATACACCTGTTATTTCAGAAAGAACTTGATAAAATAATTCTTCTTTTAATGTTATTTCAATACTAACACTACCAGAATCTAATTTAATAGTAGAAATAGTAGTTTTAGAAATTATTTCTGTACTTTCAATACTTTTTATGCAAGTAGATACATCTTTTAAAACATTAGCAGAAGAGAAGGCTTCTTTTATTTCTTGGAATAATTTTAATTTCAAAGGATGATCTAAAGAAAGTCCATCTACCCATCTAGGAAATTTTATCTTTATTTGATCAATAGGAAATTCATATAATACTTTAGAAAACATATTATTAATGTCATCAATAGTTAAATTTTCACAGTTTGTTGGTAATACAGAAGTATTATATTTTTGACTTAATTTATCTGCTAATTGTTGGGTATAGTCAGAGTTTGGTTCACTTGAATTTAAAATAATAATAAAAGGTTTATTTAAGGCTTTTAATTCATTTACAACTCTTTCTTCTGCTTTAATGTAATCTTCTCTAGGAATGTCAGTAATACTTCCATCAGAAGTAACTAAAATACCTATTGTAGAATGTTCTTCTATAACTTTTTTTGTCCCTATTTCAGCAGCTTTTTCAAAAGGAATTTCTTCATCAGACCAAGGGGTTTTTACCATTCTTGGCATATCATCTTCTAAGTAGCCAATAGCATTATCTACTAAATATCCTACACAGTCTACTAATCTTGTTTTAAATTTCAAGTTATTATCTAATGTAATTTCTATTGCTTCATTAGGAACAAATTTAGGTTCTGTTGTCATAATTGTTTTTCCGCCAGCACTTTGTGGCAATTCATCTTTTGCTCTTTCTTTTTTGTATTCATTATCAATGTTAGGAATTACTAATAAATCCATAAATTTTTTTATAAAAGTAGATTTACCAGTTCTTACAGGGCCAACTACCCCGACATAAATATCTCCATCAGTTCTTTTTGCGATGTCTTG
>CALXZW010000120.1 GCA_944393345.1 uncultured Clostridia bacterium | reverse complement strand
AAAAAAGAATATTTTGAAAATGCACTAAAAACAATTGTAATAGATCATCATGGAAGTAATAATATGTATGGAGATTTAAATTACGTAAATCCTGCAGCTCCAGCCTGCTCAGAAATTATATTGGCAATATTAACTTATTTTAAATTTGATATAGACATAGATATTGGAACTTGCTTAATGACAGGAATTATAACTGATACAGGAGGATTACAATACCCAGCAACAACTGCTGATACTTTTGAATATACAGCAGAGTTATTAAGAAAAGGTGTAAATATTTCAGAAATTTATAAAAGGACTTTGCATACAAAAACAAGAGCCAATTTTGAATTAGGTAAACGAGTTATAGAAAGATTAGAATTATTAGAAAATGGTAAAATTGCTTTTTCATATATAACTTTAAAAGATTTAAAAGATGTAAATGCAGAAGAAGGAGATCATGAAGGTTTAGTAAATATAGGAAGAGAAATCGAAAATGTACAAATCTCAATATTTATTAGACAAAAAAACGAGCAAGATGAATATAAAATTTCAATGCGTTCAAATAGTGATAAAATAAATGTGTCAGATATATGTATGATATTTGGTGGAGGAGGACATCCAAGAGCAGCAGGAGCAGTTATAAAAGGTGATGTACAGACAATAAAAGAAAAATTATTATCAGTGATAAATAAAATGATATAAAAAATAATGTCCTTTTATATAATAAATTAAAATATTAACATCAAATAAACTAAAAGGAGAATCTTAATGGATGGAATATTTATAATAAACAAAGAAGAAAATTGCACATCACATGATATTGTTTATAAAATAAAAAAGGAGTTTAATGAGAAAGTAGGACATACTGGTACTTTAGATCCAATGGCAACAGGTGTTTTACCAATTTTAATAGGAAAAGGAACTTTGTGCTCAAAATATTTAATAAATCATGATAAAATTTATGAAACTGTAATTCAATTAGGTCAAAAAACTGATACAGCTGATATAGAGGGAAAAATTATAGAAGAAAAAAATGTAGAAGAAAGTTGTTTTAATAAAGAATATATAGAAAAAGTACTAAAAACATTTTTAGGAGAACAAGAGCAAGTTCCACCAATATATTCAGCTATAAAAGTTAAAGGGAAAAAATTATATGAATATGCACGAAAAGGCGAAAAAGTTGAAATAGAGCCGAGAAAAATAAAAATCTATGATATTGAATTGTTGAAAATAAATAAACTAAAAAAACAAATAACTTTAAAGGTAAGTTGTTCAAAAGGTACATATATTAGAAGTTTATGTGAAGATATTGCAAAAAAATTAGGAACTGTGGGCTATATGTGTTTTTTAAATAGGTTAAAAGTTGGAGATTTTGATATAGAAAATTCAATAACACTTAAAGAATTATTAGAACAAAAATCAGATAAAAACTTTTTAGGAAAGTATTTAATAAGTATAGAAAAATTATTTAAATATAATAAAGAGATTGTATTAGAAGAACAAAAAATAAAACATTTCTTAAATGGTGTTAAATTAACTGCAAAAAATTCGGATGGGATTTATAGAATTTATAAAAAAGAAGATAATAATAAGATATTTTTAGGTATTGGAATAGTAGAAAACAATTTATTAAAAAGAGATATTATAATCTAAAAGATGTAATATTTCTTTTTTTTATTACATATCTTTAAATAGAAAGATAAATATATGAGGAGTGATAAAAATGTTTTTTGTTCAAGAAGATGACAAGCCTAATATAATTTTTAATAAATTAAACATTTTAAAAATAGAACAAGATAAAATTATTTTGCCGGTAACAAATGAACAAATAAAGCCAATCCAAGCACAAAAATTAGCAACAAAGGTAAATAAAATTTTAAATCAATCAAATTGTAAGAAAATAGTTCTTAGTAAAAAAATGCAAAGAAATCAACTTTTTTTAAATTACTTAAATTCTAATAATATAGAAATAATAGATGGAAAATGGTTATTTGAAATTTTGTTGGAAGACATAGTAGAATATATAATTAACAAGAAAAAATTAAATAAATCAGAAACTCAAATATCAATTCTAATTAATAATTTTAATGAGATAGGTTTATATAATATAAATAAAATAGTAAAAAAGTATAAGAAAACAAATATTATAACAAATCATATAGAAAAATTAAGAAATATCGAAAAAGAATTTTCGGAAAATGAAGGAATAATACTTACAATTACAAACAATAAAAGAAAAAGTTTAGCAAAATCAAAAATTATTTTAAATATTGACTTCCCACAAGAAGTAATTAATCAATATAATATTTATGAAGAAGCAATAATTGTAAATATTCAAGGAAATATAAAAATAAATAAAAAAAGGTTTAATGGAATGTGTATAAATAATTATGAGATAAATCCTTCGAAAAATAATGATTTTGATTATGATAAAGAAAATAAATATTATAAAAAAGATGTATATACAGCAACTCTTTATAAAAAACAGCCAATAGAAAATATTTTAAAAAAAATAAAAAAAGATAAAGTAGAAATAACAGAATTAAATGGAGAAAACAATAAAATATAATTATTAAAATTATATTAACCTCTTTCTTTTTTTTATAATATATAAT
>CALXZW010000119.1 GCA_944393345.1 uncultured Clostridia bacterium | reverse complement strand
AAACAAAAGGTTGATAGGTCGAGTCTTTTCCCCCGAACCAATTATTGGAAGTCTTTTGAGATTTGCTTATTTTTTTGTTTTATGAAAAAAGCTACGAAAAAGCTACGAAAATATTTTTCCGACTACTATAAAAAGAAAAATAAAGCGAAAAAACCGCTTCTAAAAATAATTTTATTAACTATTAACAGATAAAATATTATTCATTGCACTAGCTACTTCTTTAAATTCATTATCAAAGAAATGTGAATATACAGAATGTGTTGTTGAAACACTAGAATGTCCTGCTCTTTTACTTATAATCTGTGCTTGTATTCCACTTGAAATTTGTAAAGAAATACTTGTATGTCTTAATCCGTGAAAAGAAATTCTTTTTAAATTATATTTTTTTATTATCTTTTCTAATATTTGTGAAGGTGTATCAGGGTGCATATCTCCACCAACAATAGTTGTAAATATTCTTTTTGAATTTTCCCATTTGCTACCTAGTTTTAATTTATTTTCAAGTTGTTCTTTTTGATATGCTTTTAATATCTCAATAGTTTTATTTGATAAATATATTATTCTATCACTTGTTTGTGTTTTAGTAGTTTTTTCAAATATTCCAAGTTCTTTTGTATATTGCACACTTTTATTGATATTTAAAGTTTGTTTTTTAAATCAACATCATTCCAAGTTAGTCCGACTATTTCGCCTCTTCTTGCTCCACTATCAATAGCAAGATATATCATAGCTTGATATTTTAAACATTCATTTTTTATACATTCTAAAAGTTTTTCAACTTCTTCAGGCGAATAACATTGAATTTCTTTTTTTCTTACTTTTGGCTTTTCTATGAATGAATTAGGATTATTTACTATATAACCCCATATAATAGCTTTTTTAAGTGAAGTAGTAATTATAGTGTAAAAATGTTGTATTGTTTTATCAGAATATGTTGTATTTTCTCTTAATTCTTTATAAAAATCCTCTAAAATTTTAACATTTATATCTTGTAACCTTATATGTCCTATTGATTTATTTATTATCTCACACCAATGAGCATTTGCAATATAAGTTTTAGGTGACCAAATATCTTTTGAATATTTAAGCCATTCTTCAAGTAATTCTTTCATTGTTATTTTTGATTTATTAACAAAAGAGTTATTTTTTAATTGTGATTTGATTTCATTTTCTCTTAATATAGCTTCCTTTTTTCCACCGTAAAAAGTTTCATAGTAATTTATTCTTTTATTTCCGTTATATCCAATAGCAACTGTTATTTTATATTTTTTATTTCTTTCCAGTTCCTTTACACTCATTTTTTTTGCCTTCTTTCATTTCTATTAATTTATTTTCTATTTCAACTAGAATACCTTTTACCAATAAATCTCCACGTATGAAATACAATCCTATTTTATTTCGTTTTGTTTTTGAGTCTTCCTCATCATATAATTGAACTTTGCCATCTCCTTGAAAAGCTAATGTATAGTTTTTATCAATAGTTGTGTTCATATACATATCAATCAATCTTAATAATGTCATTTTATTTTTAGAAGTTATTTCTTCAGATAAAATTATATTAATAGTATCAACTATATCTTCTATGTTTAAATTTTTACTTATATCTTTATTAAGGTTCTTAAAAATCTGAAGATTTTTTAAAGAATTTTCAGTTAACCCATATTTTTTATTTATAGCTTTGATATCAATATTAGTTGTAATTTCATCTGTTAATCCTAAAAGATAGTCATATGACACATTAAACTTTTTTTGATATTGCCTTATTTCATATAAAGTTGGCTCAGTTAGTCCACTTTCTATATAACCTAACCTAGAATATGTTATTTGCATATCTTTTGCAAATTTTCGTACTGAAGTATTTCCTCTAAATTTTTTTAAACGGTTTCCTATGAGCTTTAACTCTTTTTCAGTAAAAGATTTTTTTTTAATCATATAAATACACCTCTTTAAATAACACTTTTAATAATTTTTACAAACTGTTATCCTATAAAAACTTATATATATCAAGTCTTGACAAATATTTCGCAAAATGTTATTTTATTTTTAGAATAACATTTGTTGTTTTTGTTATCTTAATAATATCATTTAATTATCTCGTTGTCAACAACAAATTTAGAAGAAAGGAGGATATAAATGAAAAATTTAGATATTAGGGAGCAAGCACAAAAATCAAAAGTAAAATTGTGGGAAATTGCTCAAGAACTAAATATTAATGATGGAAATTTTAGTAGGAAATTGCGAAAAGAATTAACACTAAAAGAAAAACAGAAAATATTTAACTTGATTACTAAAATATCAAATAACAAAAAATCAGAACTATAAAAAAGGAGGATAATAAGTGAACGAAACATTTAACATTAAAGAACTTTCAGAATACTTAAAATGCAGTATTTCAGGAATGAGAAATTTAGTTAGAAGTAAAAAAATCCCATATTATAGAATACGGAAATAAATTATTTTTTAAAAAATCAAGTATTGATTTATGGATTAATAATCAAGAATTTAAAAATATGCAAGATGATATTTATGAAGTAAAAATTAAATCTTTAAAAAGTGAGGTGAATTAAAATGGTTAAAAACAAGAAAAAAGAAGCGGACTTTAAAAGTGTACTGAACCCAAAAAATTGGACATTTTTTGATTAGTATTAGGCAACTTGGGAATGAACTCTGTATTGTACAGGGC
>CALXZW010000118.1 GCA_944393345.1 uncultured Clostridia bacterium | reverse complement strand
AGTAATAATTAAATTAAGGTGCTTAAAACTTTTAGTTTTAAGAATTAGGGTGGAAACGCGGAAAATATAACTTTCGTCCCTAGCTATAATATGCTAGGTATGAAAGTTTTTTGATTTTTAAATACCTAGTAAGTAAAATTAAAAGGAGGAATTTTTATGTTAGAGTCAATGGAAACTTTAGTAGCACTTTGTAAAAACAGAGGATATATTTATCCTGGTTCAGAAATTTATGGAGGTTTAGCTAATACATGGGATTATGGACCTTTAGGAAATGAATTAAAAAACAATGTAAAAATGGCTTGGAGAAAAAAATTTATACAAGAAAGTAAATATAATGTAGGATTAGATGCAGCAATTTTAATGAATCCAACAACTTGGGTGGCTTCAGGACATGTGGGAGGTTTTTCTGATCCATTAATAGATTGTAAAGAGTGCAAAACTAGACATAGGGCAGATAAATTAATAGAAGAATGGGCACATTTAAATGGTAAAGATATGATAGCAGATGGAATGTCTGAAAAAGAATTAATAGATTTTATAACTGAAAATAAAATCCCTTGTCCTAATTGTGGAAAAACAAATTTCACAGATATTAGAAAATTCAACTTAATGTTTAAAACTTTCCAAGGAGTAACAGAAGATGCTAAAGCAGAAATATATCTAAGACCTGAAACAGCACAAGGAATATTTGTTAATTTTAAAAATGTTATGAGAACTGCAAGAAGAAAATTACCAATGGGAATAGCTCAAATTGGAAAAGCATTTAGAAACGAAATAACACCAGGAAATTTTACTTTTAGAACAAGAGAATTTGAACAAATGGAATTAGAATTTTTCTGTAAACCAGGAACAGATTTGGAATGGTTTGAATATTGGAGAAGTTTTTGCAGAAATTGGTTACTAAGTTTAGGTATGAAAGAGGAAAATATAAGATTAAGAGATCATAGTAAAGAAGAATTAGTATTTTATAGCAAAGCGACAACAGATATTGAATTTGCATTTCCTTTTGGTTGGGGAGAATTGTGGGGAATTGCTGATAGAACTAATTATGATTTAGGAAGACATATGGAATATTCTAAACAGGATTTAACATATCTTGATACAGAAACAAATGAAAGATTTATACCATATTGTATCGAACCATCGCTAGGATGTGATAGAGCAACATTAGCTTTTTTATGTAATAGTTATGATGAAGAAGAAATTTCAGAAGGAGATACAAGAATAGTTTTACATCTTCATCCAGCATTAGCACCATATAAATTAGCAGTATTACCACTTTCAAAGAAATTATCAGAAAAAGCACAAGAACTACATGAAAAATTATCTAAAAAATTTATGTGTGATTACGATGAAGCAGGAAGTATAGGTAAAAGATATAGAAGAGAAGATGAAATAGGAACACCATATTGTGTAACTGTAGATTTTGATACATTAGAAGATAATTGTGTTACAATAAGAGATAGAGATACAATGGAACAAATAAGATTAAATATAGATGAGATAGAAAATTGGATTGAAGAAAAAATACAATTTTAGGTAAATGAGAAATTAAAATAAAGGGTATAACTTAATTTTAGAATTTGATTATACCCTTTATGTAGTTTTTATATAGTTAGAATATGATAAATAATAAGATTTTTAATTTTCATATAAATCTTTTATAAGAACATTTTTTTCTTCAAAATTATCAATAAAACCTACTTTAGCAATATCTTTATTAATCTCTTGAATCCAAACAGGTCTTTCGTTATAAAAAATATCACATTTTGCGTCATTATTTAAAATAAAATTAATTCTTTCATAATTCATAATATCACCTCAAAATTTATTTTTTATAAGTATATCCAATTTATAAATATTTATTACTTATTTTTAAAATCAGGTAATAAAAATATTTTTAAGATAAATAATAAAAAAATTGAGTATTTTTAATAAAATATTAAAAAATCTATTGACAAAATATTAATAAGATATTATAATAATTTTGTTGTAAAAATTATATATATTCTACCTATATGCAGATGTGGCGGAACAGGTAGACGCACAGGACTTAAAATCCTGCGGTTGAATAAACCGTGCCGGTTCGATTCCGGCCATCTGCACCAATGACGTATCTGTTCGAACTAAATTGAATAGATAGATACAAAATCAATCAGAAAATCTGGTTGATTTTTTTGTTGTCCATAAACAATATAAAAATCATCCAAACGAAAGGATTGTGCGAGTAAAGGAAGATAATTAAACAAGAATTATAATTTGAAGAAAGTTTAAAGTAAAGGTTTAGATTTATATGTGAGCTTCTAAAGTTATGTTTACTTTTATAAATAGTACAAACTTTGCAATTTTTAAGATAAATATAATTAAAAGGATTTTCATTAAAAATGTTTCTTGGTTTCAAAACTTTTTTATTTCCTATCTTTTTAAAAATGCTTGATTGACTTTTGTTTAATTCATTTGCTATTTGGTATTTTCTAAAACCTTTGTTGATATATTTTTCAATTTTACATCTTTCTTCGAGGGGAAGATGTTTATTAGTATTTGGATTTTTCATAGTGGACCTCTATTCTACCAAAAGCACTTACAACTAAATTATATCATAATTGCATTTAATCTAATATTAGGAATATATTGAAAGACTTATTTCAATTATATTTTTTATAATTGAATTTACTTTTTTAATTGAAGTTTTACTATTACAAAACTTATGGGTCAATTAAAAAAGTAGAATATATTTAGAAAAAGTAACTTCTAATCACCAGTTAAATGCTATTTAAAAGGATTTAATTGATTAAAAAGGATTGCTTTTTCTTTGATTT
>CALXZW010000117.1 GCA_944393345.1 uncultured Clostridia bacterium | reverse complement strand
ATAGAAAAGAAAGTAAATGAAATAGATGAAATAAAAACAATAGTGCATAGATTAGAAGATAAAATAGATATAGTGTCAAATGTGAATGTAGCAAGAATTCTAAATGAACAAACTCAAATGAGAATGGAATTGAATAAGAAAATTGATACATTGATATTAAAAAATGAACTTGATCACAAAAGAATTGATTATAAAATTGCAGAATTAAATATGAAGAATAATATAAACAATTAGTATTAATAATATTAAAGACATAGATAGATTATATATAATGTATATAATAAAAATATATTTTTTATTAAAGTATTGAAAAAATTAAATCATAATAGTAAAATTAAATAGAAATAATAAAACAAAGGAGGGAAAGATAAGAATATAAATTCTTATAAAAGAAATATGAAGGAAAAGAAAGAAAAAAAAGGTAAAGGATTAAAAATTTTTGGAATAATAGTATTAATATTGATAATGTTAATTGCAATATTGCTAGGAACAACATATTTTTATATACACAGTAAATTATCTAAAATTCAACAAGTAGAAATAAATGAAGAAGATTTAGATGTATCAGTACAGGCTGAAGAGAATCTTGCTAATTATAGAAATATTGCAATATTTGGAATAGACAGTAGAGAAGATTCATATAGTAGAGGAAACAGAAGTGATTGTATAATAATTGCAAGTTTAAATAATACTACAAATGAAGTTAAATTAGTATCAGTATATAGAGATACATATGTAGATATCGAAGGACATGGTTTAGATAAGATAACACATGCATATTCTTTTGGAGAAGCGCCACTTGCAATAAGTACATTAAATAGAAATTTAGATTTAAATATAAAAGAATTTGTAACTGTGAATTTTGATGCAGTTCAAGAAATTATAGACAGTATTGGTGGAATAACAATGCCAATAACAGCTGAAGAAGTTCCACATATTAAAGGAATATCAAAAGCAGGAACATATAATTTGACAGGAGAACAAGCATTATCTTATGCAAGAATAAGATATGCAACAGGTGGAGATTATAAAAGAACTGAAAGAATGAGAGATGTATTAACAGCAGTAGTAGATAAAGTAAAGAACTTTAATGTTAGTCAATTAAATCAATTAGTAGATACAGTATTACCTAAAATATATACAAATATATCAGCAAATGAAATATTCAGTTTAATGCCTAGTGCACCAAGTATAAAAATAACAGAAAGTATTGGTTGGCCATATGAAACAAAAGGAAAAACAATGGCAGCTTGGTATGGAGTTCCAGTTACATTAGAAAGTAATGTTACAAGATTACATCAAGAAATATTTGAAGAACAGGATTATACACCATCAGATACAGTAAAAAATATAAGTAACAGTATAATTCAAAAGACAGGATATAAATAGAATAAGAAAAAATGATTAGAAGCAATAAAGTACTAATCATTTTTTTACGGAAAATTTTATTAAGTAATAATGAATTAAAAATAGAAAAAAGATAAATAATAAAAAAATAAAAATAAAATCAATAAAAATATTGAAATAGAAATTTGTTAATAGTATAATGTGCTTGTTGAATTAATTTTATATCGAAAAAAGAAAATAAGAGGGGTAAAATGAAACATTTAAAAAAACATAGGAATGTAGTATTAAGAATATTTGATGTATTTGTAATTATTTTTTCATATTATATTGCAGAAAGTATAATAAATAATAATTTTGATATTTTAAGCAAATATAATTTAACGTTTCTAAATACTATAATATTAGCACTAATACTATATTTAGGAATTTTTAATATATTTAAAACATATAAAAACATAACAAGATATGAAAATGGAAATGACTATTTAGTATATGTATTAGCTTGTTTAATAGCATATATAATTATGATTGCTTTAAAATTAATCTTCAAAATAGATATAGCAACATCAAGAGTAAATATGATAGCAGCTTTAATAATAGTAACTACGATAATAGGTTATAGAGTATGTTTAAGATTAATACTTACAGAATGGCCATATAAAAGTAGTGTAAAAGAAAATGATAATAGAAAAAATGTATTAATAATTGGAGCAGGAGATGCTGCTAGAATAGTAATAAGAACATTAAAAACATCTATGAGAGACACATATAATATAATAGGTTTAATAGATGATAATGAAAATAAAATAAATTATGTAATATCAGGTTATAAAATATTAGGAACGAGAAAAGATATCCCTAAAATATGTGAAGATAAAAATGTAGAGTTAATATTATTTACAATATCAAACATATCTACGAAAGATAGAAAAGATATATTAGAAATATGTCAAAATACAAAAGCTAAAGTTAGAATTTTACCAGGAACAAAAGATATAATAAAAAATAAGAATTTAATGGATAGTTTTAGAGATGTTGAAATAGAAGACTTATTAGGAAGAGATACTATAAAATTAGATAATAGAAATATAAGAGAATTGATAGAAAGCCAAACTGTACTAGTAACTGGTGGCGGAGGATCTATTGGATCTGAATTATGCAGACAAATAGTGACATATAATCCAAGAAGATTAGTAATAGTAGATATATATGAAAATAATTTATATGATATAGAGCAAGAATTAAAAGCAAATTATCCAAATTTAGAAATATGTGCAATAGTAGCAAGTGTTAGAGATAAAAAAAGATTAGAAGAGATATTTGAAGAATATAAACCATATTTAGTATTTCATGCTGCAGCACATAAACATGTACCTTTAATGGAGACAAGTCCATTAGAAGCAATAAAAAACAATGTATTTGGAACATATAATACAGTAAATTGTGCTGACAAATATAATGTAAAAAAATTCATACTAATATCAACAGACAAAGCAGTAAATCCAACTAATATTATGGGTGCAACAAAAAGATTATGTGAAATGATAATACAAGCAAAAAATAAAGAAAGTAACACAGAATATGCTGCAGTTAGATTTGGAAATGTATTAGGAAGTAATGGATCTGTTGTACCATTATTTAAAAAACAAATAGCTAAAGGTGGACCAGTTACAGTAAC
>CALXZW010000116.1 GCA_944393345.1 uncultured Clostridia bacterium | reverse complement strand
ATTACTTAAATAAATAGTGGTTATTCATTAATCTCTATTAGTATAGTTTGTTTCATTAAATTGCATTGAATAATACCAAACTAAAGCAATTATAGCTATAGCAACAATTCCCATTATAACCCAAGTCCAAGTAGTTCCAGTCATACCCATAAAAGTTGCATTATTAGTAGCTGTTCTTGTTGCAGTATAGGTATTATTGTTAGAAACCATGCCTTGAGAATTATTGTTATTTGTATCTTTAGAGGTATTATTATTATCACCATTGTTCATAATAGTATTAGATACATTATTCATTCCATTTTCTATATTGTTAGTAGCATCTTTAGACATATTAGAAGCTTCATTCATTGCACCTTTTACAGCATTTCCAGCATCATTTACCATATTTTTAGTTGTATTTGCAGCATCTTTTAGCATATCACTATTTGCTAAACATATAGAAAAAGAAAATATAATACATAACATTATTATAAAGCTGTACAATATTTTTTTGTTCATAATTTCCTCCTATAAATTTTATTGCGAAATTTTTTATTGTATTTGTATAAAAGTATACAACAAAAAATTGCTTATTAATATTATGTAAATTTTTTAAAAAATTATTCATAACATTAATAAGCATAAAATTTATGGAATACATATTACTTATTTAATCTTATTAATATAGCAATAGCTAATAAAATTAACAATACACCAATTACAATTAAAAATATATTTAATATATTTGTTAAACCTAATTCAGATTCAGGTAGTGAATTAAGATTACTAACTGTAGCACTATTAGAATTATCAGTAGTAGTAGAATTAGATGTATTTGAATTTTTGTTTGAATTAGTATTTGTATTAGAATTATTATTAGAAGAATTATTGTTTACTGTATTATTTGAACTATTTTCATCTTCAGTAGAACTATTAGTATTTGAAGTATTAGATGTTGTATTATCATCTGTCAAATTGAAATCTATAGCATGTACAATTGTAGGTAATAGTAACACAAAACAAAATAATAAAGTTAATACAATTATGTTTTTCTTGCCAAAATTCAACATATAAAATACCTCCTAATTATTTTAAAAATTACATATATAATAATATCATAATGCAATAAAAAATGTCTAGTGTTATTTAAAAATTTTTTATTTAGTAAAATTTTAAATTATATATTTGCCAGTGGATTACTTTCTACAGCATTTCGTACTTGATCATTGCTTACATGTGTATAAATTTCAGTTGTAGAAATACTTTCATGTCCTAATAATTCTTGGAGTGCTCTAATATCAACATTTCCATATTGATACATTAAAGTTGCAGCAGTATGTCTTAACTTATGAACAGAATATTTACGTATATCTAATCCGGCTAAAGATAATTCTTTAGTAACAATATGCTGAACAGTTCTATTACTTATTCTTTCACGTCTTTCACTTAAAAATAATGCTTTTTCTGAATTTTTCTTATCATGTTTAATTCCTTCTTTTGGTCTAACTTCTATATATTCTGTGATTGCTTTCATACAAGCTCTGTTTAAGTAAATTGTTCTTTCTTTATTTCCTTTACCAATAACATTTAATTTACATTCACTATAATCAATATCTTTTAAATTTATACCAACTAATTCAGATAAACGAATACCACAATTTAAAAATAAAGTAATAATAGCATAATCCCTAGCACAATTTCTATTATCTTCATTAGATGCAATTTCTAATAATTTTTTACTATCATCTAAAGAAAGATATTTTGGTAATCTTTTATCAAGTTTTGGAGTTTCTAAATTTTGTGCAGGGTTAATTTCTATTAAATTTGCTTTAGAAGATAGGTAATTAAAGAAAATTCGTATTGTTGAAACTTTTCTAGCTCTTGTTGTTGATTTGCTATGAAGTTCTGTTGATAAATAAGCAAGAAATGCATGAATATCATCAAGTGTTATTTTTTTTATTATATCAATAGTAATATCAGAAATTTTTATTTTTTCAAAATCATATTCATTTGTTAACTTAAAATGTATTTTTATGAATTTTAGAAAAGTATTTAAATCGTAATTATATTCTTTTATACTATTAGGAGATTTATTCAAAATAGTTGCAGAATAGTCTAAAAAAGAATTAAGATATGAAGGATTATCTTCACGATTTATCATGTGTATCGCTCCTCTATATTTAAAGTTTTAACTATTATATAACAAAAGCCAAAAAAATAAAATAAAATTTTGATAAAATCAAAAAATTTTAAAATACACTAGATAAAAAGATAAAGTTGTGATATAAGTAGTAATATAATAAAAGGAGGAGTTAAATATGAAAAAGAAAATTTTAATTATTATTGCTATTATTATAATTGTAGCATTGGGAACCATAGGCTACATTGTATTTACAGATATTAAGCAAGAAGAAAAGTTAATGACAGAATTAAATGAAATAAGTGATTTAGCAAATTCAGAAAATATAAATATGGATGATGTGAATCAGAGACTTGATAGAATTGTAACTACAGGAGATTATGCTATTGTTGAAGATTCATTTAAATCTTATTTAAGAGAAAATTTTGATAACACTATGCAAATAGCAGAAATATTAAATGATGAAAAAATTGTAAATATATTAACAGCACAAAATTACAAAGAAGATGGAAAGGATTTTGTTAATACTAAAGAATATATAAGAACTACAAGAGAAAAACTAGAAAATTGTAAAACAAAATATGTTGAATTTTTTACCGAAGAAAAAGCAATGTCTTATATAAATAATAAAGGACTAGACAGCTATTATATAGATTTATATAAAGAAGAATTTGTTGGGGATATAGAGAATACAGGAGACACTAAAACAGTAGAAGACTCAATTAATGAAATAATAGAGATATTAAATATTTCAGAAGAAACAATAAATTTATTATCAGAGAATAAAAATAGTTGGGAAATACAAGGGGAAAATATAGTATTTAGCAATGATAGTTTATCAGAAAAATATGATGAATTAATAAATTCTTTATAATAAAATTAATGAAGATTAGTTAAAATAAAAACAAATAATTGAAAAGCATAATTGAATTGTGAAGAACAAAATATCTCATTTTATTTTAAAGAGAATCATTAGAAATAGTGAATCTCTTTTTTAAAGTATTGTTAAATAGTAGAAAATCTTATTAATATATGTTATTATGATTATAACTTTTTATGAAAAATTTAAGAAA
>CALXZW010000115.1 GCA_944393345.1 uncultured Clostridia bacterium | reverse complement strand
CTTGCTTAATGATAATCTCCTATTTGAAATTATTGGTAATATTACAATTTCGTAATATTTTATGAAATTACCCTGAAATCTGAAAAAGAAATATTGACCAAATTAATTATAAAATATATAATAGGACTGGTGATAGGAATGCAAATAATAACTAGCAAAGATAATGAATTAGTAAAACATATAAAAAAATTAAAAGATAAAAAACAGCGCGATATAAGTAAAGAATATGTAATAGAAGGCATAAAGTTAATTCAAGAAGCAATTCAAGAAAAAGCCAAAATAAAGAAAATAGTAATATGTGAAGAATGTGAAAAAGTTGGAAATATTTCAAAAGAATTAATGTATGAAATTGCAAAATATGAATGTATTTATGTAACAACTAAAGTATACGAATATATAACAGAAGTAAAAACACCACAAGGAATATTAGCAATTATATCACAAGAAAATAGTCAAGAACTAATAGATTATTCAGCAGATATTATGGTAGCATTGGATGGAATACAAGATCCAGGAAATTTAGGGACAATTTTAAGAACAATTGATAGTATAGGATTAAAGCAAATATTAGTATCAAAAGAAACAGCAGATGTATATAATCCCAAAGTAGTAAGGTCTACAATGGGAGCAATTTTTAGAATAAAAATAATAGAATGTGAAAATTTAGAAGAAACATTAAAAGAGATAAAAAAACAAAATTTTAATATAATAACAACTTCATTGCAAACAGATAAAACAATTTATGAAATAAAGTATAATAAAAGTGTAATAGTTATAGGAAATGAAGCAAACGGAGTATCTAAAAACATACAAAAAATAGCTAATCAAAAAGTTAAGATTCCGATGCTTCGGAAAAACAGAGAGTTTAAATGCTTCTGTTGCAACAGGAATTGTTTTATATGAATATGTAAGGCAAAATTTAAAATAAAAGGAAGAGTGAAAATGAAATTAAACGTAGTATTAGTAGAACCAGAAATACCACAAAATACAGGAAATATAGCAAGAACATGTGCAGCAGTTGGAGCAAAATTACATTTGGTACATCCCTTAGGATTTGATATATCAGAAAAAGCAGTAAAAAGAGCGGGATTAGATTATTGGGATAAATTAAAGATAGAAGAACATAAGGATTTTAATAAATTTTTAGAAAAATATAATCCTATAGAAAATAATATGTTTTTTGTGACGACAAAAGGAAAACAAGTATATTCAGAGCCAAATTATAGAGAGATGGAAGAAATCTTTGTGTTATTTGGAAAAGAAACAAAAGGACTACCAGAAGATATATTATTAAAATATTTAGAAAAAACAATAAGGATTCCAATGAGACCAAATTTAAGATCACTTAATTTATCAAATGCTGTAGCAATAGTTGTATATGATATATTTAGACAAAAAAATTTTGAGGATTTAGAAGAGATAAGCAAATATTTTGATTAATAATTTATAATGGTATAAATGGAGGAATTTAAAATGAGTAAAGAAATTTTAGTAGAAAAACCTAAGATGAACAATTATAGAGAATTATTAGAATTTGCTGAAAAAAATTATGGAGAAAATATAGCATATAAATATAAAGAGAATCCACAAGAAAATCCAGTAAAATATGTACAAAAAACATATAAACAAGTTGTAAATGATATAAAAGCTATTACTTCAGCATTATTAAATCGAGGATTTGAAGGAAAAAGAATAGCCTTAATTGGAGAAAATAGATATGAGTGGTGTATAAGTTATTTTGCGGTAACTGCTGGAAATATGATTATAGCACCATTAGATAAAGCTTTGCCAGATAATGAAATAGAATCATTAATAAAAAGAAGTGAAGTTGATGCAGTAATATTTGAAAAAAAACATAAAGAAATATTCAAAAAGTGAAAAGAAAACAAAGAGATTAATTTGAACAAATTGATTTGTATGGATGAAGATAAAGAAGAAAAAGAATTTATTAGTTTTAGTGAATTATTAAAAGACGGCAAAAAAATATTAGAAAAAAATACAGATTTATATGATAATATAAAAATTGATAATGATAAAATGTCTATAATGTTATTTACATCAGGAACTACAGATAGAGCAAAAATTGTTATGCTTTCACAAAATAATGTATGCTCAAATTTATATGCATATCAAACACATTTTATTATGAATAAAAATGATACATTACTTTCATTTTTACCAATTCATCACACATTTGAATGTAGTATTACAATATTATATGGATTTTATAGTGGAGCAACAGTTGCTTTTTGTGATGGTCTAAGATATATACAATCTAATTTAAAAGAATATGAAGTATCAATATTTGTAGCGGTTCCATTGGTATTAGAAACGATGTATAAAAAAATAAAAAAAGCAATAAAAGACCAAGGAAAAACAAAATTGATAGAACAAATGACTAAAATATCAAATACACTTTTAAAATTACATATAGATTTAAGGAAAATTATATTTAAAAAAATAATAGATAATTTTGGCGGAAAGTTAAGAATGGTACTTTATGGTGCAGCATCATTAGATAAAGATACAATAATAGGACTTAATAATTTTGGAATAAATTCAATACAAGGTTATGGACTTACAGAAACTTCTCCAGTTTTAACAGCGGAAGCAGAAAATAAGCATTGCCCAGGTTCAATAGGTTATCCATTAGATAATGTTGAAATTAAAATAAATAATCCAGATAAAGATGGTGTAGGAGAAATTTTGGCAAAAGGACCAAATATTATGCTAGGATATTATAATGATGAAGAAAAGACAAAAGAAGCATTTGATAATGGTTGGTTTAAAACAGGAGATTATGGTTATAAAAATGAAGATGGATTTATATTTGTTACAGGAAGAAAAAAAGATATAATAGTTTTAAAAAATGGAAAAAATGTATATCCACAAGAAATAGAATTTTTAATATCAAAATTACCTTATGTAGCAGAATGTATGGTATTTTCACGAGAACAGTCTAAAACAGATACTATGTTAGTAGCAAAAATAGTATACAACAAAGAAGTAATGGAAAAGGATTACCCAGAAAAAGATGAAAAAGAATATGAAAAAATAATATGGAATGATATAAAAGAAATTAATAAGAATTTACCTACATTTAAACATATAAAGAAAATTATAATAACAGATGAACCGATGATAAAAACTACTACACAAAAAGTTAAAAGACATGAAGAATTAAAGAAAATAAATCAAGAAATG
>CALXZW010000114.1 GCA_944393345.1 uncultured Clostridia bacterium | reverse complement strand
GGTATTATTCAATGCAATTTAATGAAACAAACTATACTAATAGAGATTAATGAATAACCACTATTTATTTAAGTAATATGGATTTTTTTATGATTTTTACTATTAATTATAAATGTATTATGATATAATAAAACAAAAAATCAAGAGGTAAATATTATGAATACAAAATTAATAGCAAAAAATCCTACTGCTTACCATAACTATTTTATTGAAAATACAATAGAAGCGGGAATCGTACTTTATGGTACAGAGATTAAATCAATAAGAAATAATAAAGTAAATTTAAAAGATTGTTATGCTACTATTAGAAATAACGAAGTATATATAATAGGTATGCATATTAGTCCTTATGAACACGGAAATATTTTTAATAAAGATCCTTTAAGAGATCGCAAATTATTATTAAATAAAACGGAAATTAATAAATTAATAGGTTTGGTAAACCAAAAAGGCTATTCATTAATCCCTATTTCATTGTATTTTAAAAATAATTTTGTAAAATTAGAATTAGGTATAGGAAAAGGAAAAAAATTGTATGATAAGAGACAAGAATTAGCAAAAAAAGATGCTAATAGACAAATTCAAAGAACCTTAAAAAATAATTTTTAAAACTTTTTATGGAGCATTAATTATTTTCATAATTATGCTCCATACTTTTAGATACTCTATTAAATTTTCATACTTGACCCAAAAACATCTTTCATTTTATGTTCTACTGTTTCTTTTATTAATTCTCTAGCTGGTTTTAAATATTTTCTTGGATCAAAAGCATTAGGTTCTTCGCTAAACACTTTTCTAATTCCGGCAGTCATTGCAAGACGCAAATCTGTATCAACATTTATTTTAGATACTCCTGAAAGGCTTGCTTCATGTAACATTTCATCTGGTACACCTTTTGCTCCTGGTATATCTCCCCCATATTTATTACACATTTCTACTAATTCTGGAATTACTGTTGATGCACCATGTAAAACTATTGGAGTATTTGGTATTCTTTCTTTTATTTCTTTTAATATATCAAATCTTAACTTAGCTTCACCTTTAAATTTATATGCTCCATGACTTGTACCTATAGCAATTGCTAATGAATCACATCCTGTTCTTTTTACAAACTCTTCTGCCTGTGCAGGATCTGTATACATTGCATCAGAAGCAGAAACATTTACTTCATCTTCAATTCCAGCAAGTTTTCCAAGTTCCGCTTCAACCACTACTCCTTTTGAATGAGCATAATCTACTACTTGTTTTGTTAATCTAATATTTTCTTCAAAATCATATTTAGAACCATCTATCATAACTGATGTAAATCCATTATCTATACACATTTTACAAGTTTCAAAATCTGGTCCATGATCTAAATGTATTGCTATTGGAACTTCTGGATGTTCTTCTACCGCTGCTTCTATCATTTTCATTAAATAACCTATTCTTGCATATTTTATTGCACTTGATGATGCTTGTAAAATAACTGGTGATTTTGTTTCAGCAGCAGCATCTACTATTGCTTGAATAATTTCCATATTATTTACATTAAAAGCTCCTATTGCAAATTTTTCTTTCATTGATTTTTCAAACATTTCCTTTGTTGTAACTAACATATTATCATTCCTTTCTTTTCAAGATTGTTTCTTGACTAACTTTACAGTATTATTTTATTTCTTATTTTTGTGTATGTCAATAATAATATGTAAAAAGCATAAAAATACTGTTCAAATAATATAACCTGAACAGCAAATAAAAATCACTCTATTTCATCTGAAATTTTAACTATATATATAGTTGCTCTAGTATATTTTACGTTTTCTAAAGAAAGTCCTAATAATTTAATTGTGCTACTATTAGTTACTTTAACAAGTAATGTATTTGATAATGTCATACGATTAGGTTTATCTAAAAGAGGTGATGTTGATTCCGTCGTATCCAAAAAACTTCCATCTTGTTCTATAGCAACACTAAATTGAAATCTACTTTGTGCAGAACTTTCCAGATCTCCTAATACTTGATAAGAAATTTGATATATTCCAGGGGAATTTAATATAAAATCTGTACTTCCCTCTTCATGTGTTATATCATTGCCAACTTTAATTGTATTTGCATAGAAATTTATAGGAGAAAAACCTCTTACAAAAGGATCATTTGTAGTAACTTGAGAAGCCAAAATAGATTTTGGCTGACTGTTATTACATATACAAATTCCTAGAATTAGAAAAAATAAAATTATTATTGGAATTGATAATAAGCAAATTAATTCTTTTAAATTTATATTACACTTACATTTTTGTGTATTATATTGTATCTCATCATTTTTCTCCATTACAATCCCCCTTATCTTTTTGAGGAATTATACAATTAGGTTCTACATTTTTAAAGGTTAGATACCAATTTATTCCATTTCCTTTTTGCTCGATTTCTTGATTTCTTTTTTCTAATTCAGTATATGTTCTTGGAATCGGTTGAATTACTGGTTGATTAGGCATCCAATTTGCTGGTGTTGCACCTTTCATACAATCAGACATTTGAAGTGCTTGAATTGTTCTTATTATTTCCGGAATAAATCTACCTATATTCATTGGATAAATAAATATCGTTCTTATTATTCCTTTTTCATCAATAATATATACATTTCTAACTGTCTCTGTATTACTTATATCACTTGATATCATTCCATATTTTCTAGCTATTTCTCCATTTCTATCTGCTATAATAGGGAAAGATATTTTTATACCTGTTCTACAATATATATCATACATCCAAGCTAAATGTGATGCGTATCCAAAGTTACCATTTTTTTATGCTTATAAATTTTAAGCACTTTCTATAACTTTAACATTATTTAATTGCTCTTTTATAATGTTTAATTCTGAAAAATTAAAGTATATATAAATATTCTTAAATTCATCTAATTCTATTTTATTAATTAATTCAAATAAAATTTTTCTGTTTAATTTTTCAAAGTTTAAAAAATCATCTATAATTTTATCAATATTTTCTTTATTTTTATTTTTTCGATTTTCCTCTTTAATTATACAAATGTTTTCTTCAATACTTTTCTTTTGATTATTTAATTTTTCTCTTTCTTCTAAAAAAATTCTTGAATACCTAAAATAATCATCATTTGATATAATACCATTCAAATTATCGAAATACATTTTATCTATTTTTTTTGTAACATCTTCAATTTTTTTTATAACATTAGATAAATTCTGTTCTTCTTTTTT
>CALXZW010000113.1 GCA_944393345.1 uncultured Clostridia bacterium | reverse complement strand
AGAAGAACCTCCGGAACATGTAAAGTTTATTTTAGCGACAACTGAGCCACAAAAATTACCAGCAACAATTTTATCAAGATGCCAAAGATTTGATTTTAAAAGAATATCAAATGAAGATGTTATAAAAAGATTAGAAATAGTTTGTAAAGAAAGCAATATAGAAATTTCAAAAAAAGCATTAGATATTATAGCAGTATTATCAGAAGGAGCAATGAGAGATGCATTATCTATTTTAGAACGTTGTGTTCAAGATGGAGATAGTAAAATAGATGAAAATAGAATAAAAGATTTAGTAGGCATACCTAAAATAACTTTTGTAGAAAATCTAGTAAAAGCCATTATTGAGTACAATATAGATGATGCGTTAAATGCTATAGATAACATATTAAATGATGGAAAAGATATTAAAAATTTTTTGTGGGAGACTATAAAGTATGTAAAAGATATATTAGTATATAAATCTGCTAAAAAATTAGAACTATATAGTAATGAAGAATTAGAAATAATAGAAGAATTATCAGATAAATCAACTAAAGAAAGGTTAATTGCACTTGTATACCAATTATCTGAATTAGAAAATAATATTAAATGGTCGACACAAAAAACAATTATGTTTCAAGCAGGGATTATTAAGTTATGTAATAAGAAACAGGATATAAGTGATAATTTAGAAGAAAGAATTAACAAGATAGAAAAATATTTAAAATCTAATAATATAGCGCCAATGCAAAAGTCTATTGAATCTAATGTAGTAAAAAATGTTCTGGCAAATAATATGCAAAGTACAATTAGAGAAGAGTTATCCACAAAAGCAGAAAGTAATGTGGATAACATTGATAAGAAAAATAAAAATTCAAGTATTAAAAATTTTTCAAAAATGCCTGAACAATATTGGCCACAAATTGTAAATGAACTGAAGCAAAATGGAAAAATAGTTTTATATACAAATTTGATGAATACTACAGCAAAAGAAATAAATGACATGACTGTAGGAATAGAATTCCCTAATGGATTAACTTCTTTTGGAAAGACAGTATTAGAAAAACAAGAAAATATTAGGGAAATATCAAATTTAGTATCAATGGCAGAAGGAAAGCCTATGCAAATAAAATATATAGTAGGTTCTTCAAAGGTAACGAAAATAACAAATGAGCAAACTATACAAAATTTAGCAAATAATTCAGATATACCATTTACAATATCATAAAAATTAAATAAAAGAAAGGAGAATTTATATGTCAAAAAGAGGTGGATTCCCAGGAGGTATGGGAGGATTTGGAGGAATGAATATAAATAGCTTAATGAAGGAAGCAAAAAAAATGCAAGCAGATATGGAAAAATCACAAGCTGAATTAGCGTCAAAAGAATTCGAAGCAACAGCTGGAGGTGGAGCAGTAGAAGTAAAAGTTTCAGGAGAAAAAATTTTAAAAGAAATAAAAATTAAACCTGAAGTGGTAGATGCAGATGATGTGGAAATGTTAGAAGATTTAATATTAACTGCTGTAAATGAAGCATTACGAAAAGTAGATTCAGCACAAGCAGCACAATTAGGAAAATATAATATACCAGGTTTAATGTAAAAAATTTATATACATTAATTGGAGGAAGTAAAAATGTCACTATATTCACCATCAATAGAAAAATTAATAGAAAGTTTTGAAAGATTGCCAAGTATTGGACATAAAACTGCAGCAAGACTTGCTTTTTATATATTAAATAGTTCTGAAGAAGTTACAAATGAGTTTGTCTCTTCAATTTTAAATGCAAAGAAAAATTTAAAATATTGTAGCAAATGTTATAATATATCAGATACAGATCCTTGTCCTATATGTGCAAATTCTAGAAGAGATATAACTTCAATATGTGTTGTAGAGGATGTCAGAGATATTATAGCAATGGAAAAAACACATGAATTTAAAGGTGTTTATCATGTATTACATGGTTCAATTTCTCCAATGAATGGAATAGGTCCAGATGATATAAAAATCAAGGAATTGTTATCAAGATTAATGAATGGAGAAGTAAAAGAAGTTATATTAGCAACAAACCCAAGAGTTGAAGGTGAAGCAACAGCAATGTATATCTCAAAACTCATTAAACCATTAGGAATTAAAGTTACAAGAATTGCACATGGAATTCCAGTTGGAGGAGATTTAGAGTATACAGATGAAATTACTTTGACAAAAGCTTTAGAAGGAAGAAGAGAGTTATAAGATTTAATACAAAAAAAAGTGCCAATTATATTGCACTTTTTCTTTTTGAATCTAGAAGAATATTACAAATATCTCTAGTGGAATTTATATTTGCCAAGTATTTAGTATTTTCTTTCATTTTAGATAATTTTTCCGAATCGGAAAGTAAATCATGTAAAATTTTTGAAAAATCATTAGAAGATTTAATCCAAATACCAATTCCTTTTTCTTCTAAAAATTGAGCATTCTCTTCTTCTTGACCAGGAATAGGATTTATAATAAGCATAGGCAAATTAGAAACTAAACTTTCAGTAGTTGTCATACCTCCAGGTTTAGTAATAACTAAATTAGAAATACTCATTAACTCAGGAATTTTATCGGTAAAAGATAGAATTTTAGTATAATTGTTAGCATTATATTTATTCATAATTTCTTCAAAAGCTTTTTTCATTTTTTCATTTTTCCCAGAAATAGCAATAACTTGAGCATCTGTATTAGAACAATATTTAATTAATTCTTCAAACATATGTAATGTTTTAGTTTTTCCTAAACCAAATTCTCCTCCTCCAAAAAATAAAATGTTAAACTTGTTATCTTTAAGTGAGAAAAAATCTAAAATTTGTTTTCTATCAAATTTTTTTAAAAATTTATTAGAAATAGGAATTCCAGTTACAAATATTTTATTAGAATCTATATTTTGCATAATTAGATAATCTTTCATTTTATCATGAGCTACAAAATAATAATCAGTAAAATCACTTCCAACAAGCCATTGGTCATGAGGAGCAAAGTCAGTCATAATAGTAGCAATTTTGGCATCTATTTTTCCTTTTCTTTTTAAATAACTACACATTTGACTACCAAATGGATGTGTAGAAATAATCAAATCAGGATTTTTTTCTCTTAAAAGTCTAAGTAATTTTATTGCTAAAATTTTATTAGATCTGCTTGAGATATGGGCTAAAGGACCTTTTTGAGAATCAGAATAAATTTTTCCCCAAGCCCATGGCATTTTTTTTGCCATTTCACGATATGC
>CALXZW010000112.1 GCA_944393345.1 uncultured Clostridia bacterium | reverse complement strand
AGAGCTTCAGATACTGTTTTAAAAGTTGATAGTATTTTATCAATTCTATTTTGAATTTTTTTATCAGTTTTATTTTATAATTTACATATGCTAAATTTATTTTTAGAAAATAGCTTATTTTGCCATACTTTTATCTATTATAAAATTTACATTTTTTACATTTTATACTATTATTTATAATAATTTAATAAATTCTCAGGTTTATTATCATTTCTAATGACCTCTGTTTTTATACATCCAAGTTCTGGCAAATGTGAAATCCATCTGCTAAGAAAGATAACGGTTACATTATATAAATCTGCAAAATATTTATTTTTAGCATAACAATAACCATTTTTATTTGCTAATATTATACACCTTTATATCTTTAAATTTTACTGAATGGCAAATTTATAAAATATGAAAGTTTTCATAAACGAAAACAGAGACTTTACTTTTAAAGTAAAATCTCTGTATTAAAAATTACTCATAAAGTGCTATCCCTTATGGTAAAACTTTCGAATTGGTTGCGGGGGCAAGACTCGAACTTACGACCTTTGGGTTATGAGTGCATTTAAACACTTTTTATAAAATATTATGAATTATTATAAACCTTTATATTTCAATATTTTACTTGTTTAATTTTATCTTTAGTTGTTTTATATTTTTATAATTTTTTATAACTTTCGTAGCTTTTTCGTAGCCTAAATTAATCTTTAACAGTGTTAAAAAAGTAAAAAAAGTACATGAAAAAAGCCGAATGAAAGTCGAAAAAAGTCGAACAAAAAAAAGAACTTTATTTTCTATATTTATTATTTATAATGCACAAAAATGCTCATAAAAAAATAAATAACACAGCCTATAAAAAAAGAAAATGATTTTTAATTTATAAATCATCTTCTTTTAAGTTTTCAAGTGCTACTTTAACAGCTTCTACTACAAAGGCAGTAAAGGTACAGTCTTTTCCTTTTATTGCTTCTTCTACTTCTTCAATTATATTATTTGGAAATCTAATACATTTATTAGTTGTTGGTGGAATAGAAGGTATTTTAAATTTTTTCATTTTATCACTCCTGCAATGCAAAAATATATATAATAGTATATGCAAATGTTTTTATATTATCTGCATAACAAAAGTATTGCAAAATATTACAAGTTATGATAAACTATTACAAAATAATAAAAGAAGGGAGAGTTTTTATGGAAGATTCAAAAAAGAAAAGTGGTTTTGCTACAGCAGGATTAGTACTTGGAATAATAGGAATTTGTACTTCGTTTATTCCAATAGTTAATAATTTATCCTTTATTTTAGCTATTATAGGCTTAATTTTTTCTATTGTATCTTTAGCAAAAAAAGCTAGTAAAGGTATGGCTATTTCAGCTTTAATTATCTGTATAATAACAGTTTTCTTGGTAGTTACTGCTCAGCAATCGCTTTCAGATTCTATTAATAACGCTTTTAATGAATTTGATTCAAGTATGAGTGATATGACAGGGGATAATACAGAAGAAATCTTAAAAAATAGTTGTGATGTAGTCTTAGGTGATTTTAAAATAACTACTGGGGAATATGGTATTGACGAATATGAATTACCTGTTACAGTAACAAATAAAACATCAGAAACAAAATCATTTTCAATACAAATAGAAGCAATTAAATCAGACGGAACAAGAATTACAACAGATTATATATACGCAAATAATTTAACAGCTGGACAATCACAAAAATTTAAAGCTTTTCAATATGTTTCATCAGAAAATGCAACGGATATGAAAAGTGCAACATTTAAAATTGTTGAAGTATCTATGTATTAAAAATAAAAAGTATTTACCATTTAGAGTAAATACTTTTATTTTATGTATTTTCCTTATTATTTTAAATAATAAATATTTTTAATTATTAATTTCATTATCTTCAAACTTATATAACTAATTTCATTAAGTTTTTTAATGAAATATTATTATAAAATTGATTTTTAGGTATTATTTCATTTGCCCTATTAAAATCATTTTGCTTAATGCGACTCTAATTTTTTTATTATCCTGAAATGAAATTTTCCAACTAGCACCACTTAATAAGTTTTTAGTTAAATATTCTTTATTTGGATTGCCTAGTTTTCTTTTTAATCTTTCAATTATAGATTTTCTTGATGAATAAATATATAAATTTTTTTCAAAGTAATCTATATTTATCATTGTTTCTTGTTCTTCTAAACTTGTATTATAGTATTCCATTTTTTACACCTTCTTTCAAGTAATATCTTGCATATTTCTTTTTAGTCTTGTTATTTTTTTCGATAATAGTTATTATGTTATAACCTTCTTTTCTTAATAAATTTATTACACTTCCTACTCTCATTATTTTATATTTTTCATAACCTTCTAAAGTAGAAATATTTCCATATTGCTTAATATGTTCCAATATTATTTCTTTTTGATTTTTATAATTTTCTGCTGATATAAAGTCCATTATTTACTTTTCCGTCCTTTCTTTAAATTTTAGGGTGGCTTTTTTTCTTTTTTGCTAGGAAATTTAGTCCTTTTTAATTAAATATTTTAATGTTTTTTTATAATTGGGAGGAAATTTTATCCCCTATAATATTTTAATAAAGTCCGTATATTTGAAGAATTAAATTATTATATTAACTGTATTATAATAGCTAGGATATTTAACCCCACACTATATAGTTATACATCAATTACTAGATACTTATAATTTATGCCATTTTGTCCACTTAGAACTAAATTCAAATTTATTTGGAATATGTCCACCGCCATTACTAAAAAATATATGTCTTATAAATCCATGTTCTTCTAATTCTGTAATAGCTTTTCTAACAGATTTTTCATTTCCTTTTTTTAGTCCTAAATAAATTAATCCCAAACTAGCAGAAAAATTAAATTCTTTTTCGCCTCTTGCTATAATTTTCATAGCATTTAATAATTTTACTGAATTCTTTCCTAAATCTATATAAGCAGGACTTAGAAGCAGACTTCTAGTTAATCTTATATGCTGTTCATTTAATGTTTGTCCATTATCTCCTCTTAATTTTGTTTCATAATCTTTAAATCTTGTAAATTTCATTCTTGGCATAATTATTATCCCACCTTTGTAGTTGATTTTCGTAAAATATTGAGATATAATAATTAAAATAGCTTTTTTTAATGCTATTAGAAAGAAGTGGGTACAATAGGCTTTGAAGTGAACCCAAATTATTAGACAAAAAAGTTTAATAAGGAGGGTTCATTTTATGTCTAAATATTCAAATGAA
>CALXZW010000111.1 GCA_944393345.1 uncultured Clostridia bacterium | reverse complement strand
TTCTTTCCATATATCACTTTTAGTAAATTCTAAAATTTTATATGGATTTATATTTTCCGCTTCTATTTTTGTAATTATCTCTTTATTTACTAAACAAGAAATTAGAGTATTAATATCTTCCAATTTATAATCTACTTTTATATCTAAATTTTGCATACATAGATGCACTAATGTACCTTTTTGTGCTGGTGTTATAACTTTTTCTTTATCTTTGTTTAAGAATTTCGGTTTATTAAATTGTTCCTTATCTTTAACAATTTGTTTTTCTTCAGAAAATATTTTTTTGTTGCTATTTGTGTTTTTCATTTCTTTTAATTTAGTTACAGATGTTTTGGTTGGTATAGTTGTAAGTAATTCATATTTGTATTTATACTCTAATATTTCTTTTATTTTTTCAGTTTGTTTTTTATCAAAATCAACTTTTTTATTTAACTCTTTAATAACATCTATATCGATATCTTCTATATTACTAAATTTGTCTAATGCTTCTTTTTTAGTATATCTATTTAAATTTACTAATTTATCAATATTATCTTTTTCATAATTACATACTAATAAAATCCAATCTAAATATTTTTTATACTTTTTAACTAAAATGTAATTAATTTTATCATTTATTTTAGGGTATCTATTTAATTGTTTTTCAATATTTTCTATATCTTTATCATAATTTTTTGAAATTCCGGTTATTATTAATTTTTCTTTTGCCCTTGTTAATGCAACATATAAAATTCTCATTTCTTCAGATAAAGTTTCTGTTAGTATTTTATTTTTAATAGCTATCTTGGTTAATGTATCGTACTTTATTTGTTTTTCATAGTCGATATATTTTACACCTATTCCTATTTCTTGATGTAATAATATATTATTGTTTAAATCCATTAAATTAAACTGTTTTCCTGTTCCCGATAAAATTACAACTGGAAATTCTAATCCTTTACTTTTGTGAATACTCATTATTCTAACTACATTGTCATTTTCACCTATTATTTTTGCTGAACTCATATCTCCAGTGCCTAATTTTAATTTTTCAATGAATGTTATAAAATTATATAAACCTTTAAAACTTGCGCTCTCATAATTTTTTGCTCTTTCAAATAACATCTTTAAATTTGCTTGTCTCAACTCTCCATTAGGCATTAATCCTACATAATTATAATAACCGGTATCTGTATATAACTTCCAAATAAATTCATCTAAGCCTAAATATTCTTGCTCTTTTCTCCATTTTTTTAAATTTTCAAAAAAATTTTCTATCTTTTCTCTTAATTCTTTTTTTACATCCATCTTTGCTTTTTGCATGCAACTATAAAAATTATCATATTTATCTGCTAATCTTATTTCCATTAAATCATTATCTGTAAAATTACCAATGTTTGATCTTAATACCGTAACTAATGGAATATCTTGTATTGGATTGTCTATTATTTTAAGTAATGAAATTATTGTTTGTATTTCAATAGAATCCAAATATTCTTGAGAAGCATCAGAAAAAACAGGAATTTCTAAATTTAAAAGTTCTTGTTCAAAAATAGGAGCAGATGTTTTCGTACTTCTTAATAATACAACTATATCTTTATATGTTATATCTCTATATGAATTAATTTTTTTATCAAAAACTTGAAATTTTTTATCTATTAATTCTTTAACTCTATTTGCTACAAATCTTGCTTCTAATTCTATATCTTCAATTCTTTCTTCTGGTTCTTCTTCGCTTTTTTCATCTTCTATTTCATCATCATCTAGTATTTCTATTTTTTCTTCTTGATTTAAATCTAATACATTTATCTCTGTTCTATAATCTTGATTTATATTTTCATAGTTTGCACCTAAATTTAAATATTCTTGTTCATTATAATCTATATCGCCTAAACTACTACTCATTATATTTTGAAAAATTTTATTTGTGAAATCTAAAACATTACTTCTACTTCTAAAATTCTTAAATAATTGTATTTTTAAATCATCATCATTAGTTTTTTCATTTTTCCCTTTATATTTATGATATTTGTTTAAAAACAATTCTGGCATTGCTTGTCTAAATTTATATATACTCTGTTTTACATCTCCTACCATAAATATATTATTTCCTTTTGAAACAGATGTCAAAATATATTCTTGAACTAAATTACTATCTTGATATTCATCTATTGCAATTTCTTCAAATTTTTCTCTATACCTATTTGCCACTTCTGAAGGAACTATTTTCCCATTCTCATCTTTTTTTAATAATATTTCTAAAGCAAAGTGTTCTATATCATTAAAATCCACTATATTTTTTTCTCTTTTTCTTTTACTAAATTCTTTTTCAAACTCTATAATTATTTCTTTTAACTTTGACAAAAGAATATACATATCATATATATCTTGATTTGCTTCTTGTGAATTTGAAACTAATATCTTATTTACTTTTTTCTTGAATTTTTCTTTTATATCATCTCTTATTTTTTTCGCCTGTACTTTTATTTCAGATTCAATTTTTTTTCGTGGCCAATCTATGAATGTTATACTTTTACTAATTTCAAATGCTTTATCCCAACTATCTAAATTAATTCTTAATGATTTTAACTCTTTAATATCATTCTCTATTGTTTGTGCAAATTTTTCTAATTCTTCATCATATGATAATGATTTTTGAACATCTTCTAATGTAACAATATCATCTATTAATTCTTCTTCTAATTCTTTAAGTAATTCTTTTCCCCATATTGTATCACTAAAATCTAAATTTAAACTTTCTTTTAAATTTAACATTTCTATTTTTTCATCTAACCAATCTTTTGGAAAAGGACTACTTTGTATATATGTATATATTTTTAATATTAGTTCTTTTAATGGTGTATCATCTTGATAACTTGTATATGTATTTATAAGTTTCTCAAAATTTTCGTTTTTTTCTTCATACTTTTTTTCAAATATTTCTTCTAAAATATCTTGTTTTAATAAATCTGTTTCTGTTGTATCTGCTATTCTAAAATTTGGTGAAATATTTTCCAATTCATAAAAATTATTTCTTACTATTTCTAAACAAAAAGAATCTATTGTACATATACTTGCTTTATTTAATAAAGTTATTTGCCTTTGTAAATCTAAATTTTCAGAATCATTTTCTAATTTTTTGTATATTGCATTTAATACTCTCTCTCTCATTTCAGAAGCGGCTGCATTTGTAAATGTAACCACTAATAGTTTATCTATATCTACTTTATCATTTATTATTTTATTAATGATTCTTTCTACAAGAACTGCTGTTTTTCCACTTCCTGCTGCTGCTGCTACTAATATATTTGAA
>CALXZW010000110.1 GCA_944393345.1 uncultured Clostridia bacterium | reverse complement strand
TATTATCAATAATTGCAGGATTAGAAGAAAAAACATCTGGAGAAATCTACATAGAAGGAGAAAAAGTAGAAAATATATCAGAAAAGATAGGATATATGTTACAAAAAGATTGCCTATTAGAATGGAGAACAATTTTCTCTAATACTATGTTAGGATTAGAGATAAAAGGTAAAAACAAAGAAGAAGGAAAAATGTATGTAGAGAATTTATTAAAAAAATATAATTTATATGAGTTTAAAGACAAATATCCATCAGAACTTTCAGGTGGAATGAGACAAAGAGTTGCTTTGATTAGAACACTTGCAGTAAAACCTAAAATATTATTATTAGATGAAGCTTTTTCTGCTTTGGATTATCAAACTAGAATAATGGTTACAAATGACATATATTCAATATTAAAAAAAGAAAATATGACAGCTATAATGGTAACACATGACATTTCTGAAGCAATTAGTATGTCAGATAGAATATTAGTTTTAAGTAAAAGACCAGGAAGAATAAAAGATATCCATAAAATTGATTTTGATATTCCAAACAGAAATCCAATAAATTGTAGACAAAGTCCAAAATTTAGCCAATATTTTGATACTTTATGGAAGGAGCTTGGTGTTGATGATTAAAATTATATCTGAAGAAAGAAAAAAATACTTAAGAAAAATTAAAAAAGAAAAGATTTTAGTATTATTAACTCAAATTACATTATTAATAGGATTTATAGCAATATGGGAAATCCTAGCCAATTACAATGTAATTGATAGTTTTATAACAAGTCAACCTAGTAGAATATATGAAACTTTTATTAATTTAGGTTCTAATGATTTATTAAAACATATAGGAGTTACAAGTTATGAAACTATAGTAGGATTTTTGTTAGGAACAACTTTAGGGATTTTAATTGCAATAATACTATGGTGGTCAAATTTTTTAGCAAAAGTTGCAGAACCTTATTTAGTAGTACTAAACAGTTTGCCAAAAGTAGCTTTGCGGACCAATAATAATTATATGGGTAGGTGCTGGTACACCAGCTATAATAGTTATGGCTATAGCAATATCATTAATAGTAACAATACTAGAAAATTTAAATGGATTTATAAAAACTGATAGTGATTTAATAAAAATGGCAAAAACATTTAAAGCATCAAAATTTCAAATATTAACTAAAATTATAATTCCTGCTAATATATCAACATTTATTAATTCTTTAAAAGTAAATATAGGTCTTTCATTAGTAGGTGTTATCTCAGGAGAGTTTCTAGTTTCAAAAGCAGGATTAGGATATTTAATAGTGTATGGTGGTCAGGTATTTAAACTTGATTTAGTAATGACAAGTGTATTAATATTAGGAATACTTGCAGGGATTATGTATGCAGCGGTTTTAATATTAGAAAAAATAATAGAAAGAAAAAAATAAAAATCACACATTAATAGTGTAAACATAATATATAATCAAGGAGGTAGATTATGAATAAAAAAATAACTACATTTATAATATTAATTGTGGTGATACTAATTTCAATCACTGCATATTTAGTAACTAAAGATGGAAACAATGATATTACAAAAGATTTAAAAAATATAAAAGTAAATGAAGTTACACGTTCTGTTTTTTATGCACCACAATATGTCGCTATAAATAATGGATTTTTTGAAGAAAATGGTATAGAAATAGAATTATCAACAGGGCAAGGAGCAGATGCGGTAATGACAGCAGTACTTTCTAACCAATGTGATATTGGCTTTGCAGGACCTGAAGCAACAATATATGTATATAATGAAGGAAAAGAAGATTATGCACAAGTATTTGCGCAAATGACTAGAAAAGATGGTTCTTTTTTAGTAGCAAAAGAAGATACGGATAATTTTTCTTGGGAAGATTTAAAAGGAAAAACCGTAATACCAGGGAGAAAAGGTGGAGTTCCATATATGACTTTAGAATATGTATTGAAGAAAAATGGAATAGATCCACAAAATGATTTAACTCTAGATGATAGTATAAAATTCGATCTAATGGCAGGAGCATTTGCTAGTGGGGAAGCGGAATATGTAACACTATTTGAGCCTACAGCTTCACTTACTGAAAATGAAGGAAAAGGATATATTGTAGCATCTGTTGGTAAAGAAGCAGGAGAAATACCATATACAGCATATTTTGCTAAAAAAAGTTATATAGAAAAAAATGAAGAAATAATAAGAAACTTTACAAAAGCGATATACAAAGGAGAACAATGGGTAAAAGAACATACATCAACAGAAATAGCAGAAGTAATACAATCATTTTTCCCAGATACTGATATAGACCAATTAGCAACAGCAATACAAAGTTATAAAGATATAGAAGCTTGGAATGAAAATCCGATTTTAACAGAAGAAAGTTTTAACAGACTTCAAGAGGTTATGACAATGGCAGGAGAATTAGAAAAAGAAGCGCCATATGATAAAATAGTAAATAATAAATATGCAGAAGAAGTTATAAAATAGTAAAAAGAGTTGAGCTAAGATAGTTCAACTCTTTTTATATCAAAGTAAAGATAAACGTATAAATTATTCAAAAAACATTGACAACTAAAACCTATAATGATATATTAACTAACGAAAGAGGTGACAATATGGAAATAGATTATAAAATTTTAGGAGAAAGATTAAAAAAATCTAGAAAACAGAAAGGTTACACTCAAGCACAATTAGCAGAAATATTAGATATTTCTGAAGAATATTTAAGTAGAATGGAAAAAGGAAATACAAAATTAAGTTTAGCAAGATTAATACAAATATGTGAAATATTACAAGTATCTATATGCGAAATTATTACAGGAGTAGGAAAACAAACAAAAGAATACTTATACAAAGATTTTATTGAAATTCTAGAAATTTGTACACCAGAAAAAAGAAAGTTAATATATAATATGGCAGTATTAGTTGCAAAAATAAAAACGTAAATTTTTGTAATAAGGGACAATCCTTAAAACTCAAAGTTTATACTTTACAAAATATAAAAAATATTATAAACTACATAATAGAACAAATAACAAAGGTGATAATAGATGTATTTAAAAAGATTAGAATTACAAGGATTTAAATCATTTGCAGATAAAACTGTACTAGAATTTATGCCAGGTATAACAAGTGTTATAGGACCTAATGGATCTGGAAAAAGTAATATTTCAGATGCTATAAGATGGGTACTAGGTGAGCAAAGTATGAAATCGTTAAGAGGTGCAAAATCTTTAGATGTCATTTTTGCAGGTACACAAAATAGAAAATCTTTAGGTTATGCAGAAGCTTCTTTAATATTTGATAATTCAGATGGTGGATTACCTATTGAATATACAGAAGTAACGGTTACAAGAAAAATATATAGAAGTGGCAAAACAGGGTATTACATAAATAAAACTCCATGTAGATTAAACGATGTATTAGAACTATTT
>CALXZW010000109.1 GCA_944393345.1 uncultured Clostridia bacterium | reverse complement strand
AACTAAATTACGATGTAACATTTTTCCTTAAAATTGACTTACTATTTTTGTAACATTTTCGCTTGTAAATCACAATAGCAAAGTTTTTTACATATTTTTGCACTTATTATTCATATTGCACCTCTTTTTGTAGTATAGTATAGTTAATATTCTTTGTCAAAAGAAACATGAGTGTTTCCAATTAGTTTTTAATTTCATTTTTGATTATTCTTTGTAATTTTATAAAATTTATTTATATATCTTGGATTATTAGATTTGATATACCTATAATATCTTCATAAGTTTTTTTAACGCATAAAGAAAATTCTAAAGATTCTATAATTATTTTTTATTTGTAAATTCTTCTTTCAAACATGAAAAAAACTAAAATATAACACCTATTGTAAAGTATAAATATTTGGTTTGTTTTTAAACTTGAGTTTTTTTCTTGCTTTTTAATTTGTTTACCATTTAATTTTTATATTGCTTTTAATATAGAAATATAGGTTCGTTCTTACCAATAATTGAAGTTATACCATTATTTATTTTTATAACTTATTTGTCTTTAATTGATAGAAAATTATTTTCCAAATTAGTAATTATTTACTAGGAAATTTACTAGGAAATTACTAGGAAATATGATATGATTAATTTGACTGTTACGAAAAATAGGTTCAGGCCATGTGCTTAAGCACGTAAATTGTTAAAAATTTAAAGACAATTTATTGTCGTCGTCTAAAAAAGAGTATATAATATAACCTAATTAGACAGGGGGCAATAAAAAATGAGAAAAGCGTCACATGTACAATATGATATAGAATATCATGTAGTATTTCATAAGAAAAGCAATCTACTTTTATGAATCCTAGCGATGTAGCTAAAACAATAATAGATAATATTACAAGTGATTCTAACTTAACGGTTGCTGATATTATTATTGAAAGAAATTAAATTAGGTTATTTAGATAAGAAGTCATGGAGGTTAAAAAATGGGAGTTTTAAATATTATAGAAAAAATAGTATCTATTATATGCCCAATTATATCAATTGTTATATCAATAATTGCATTATGTAAAAGTAATGATGCAATCAAGCAAGTTAATAAAATAAAAATTGGTAACATTGATAAGAAGCAAGAATCAGATAATAATAACAATTCGACTATTACACAAAATATGAAGTAAGGGGGATTAGTATGCATCAAGAAGCAAATAATAATATTGGTAGTATAATTAATCAAATTAGTATAACAGATGAGAAAAGTGCACAAGTATTAGCCACGGTACTACAAGAGTTTATGAACAGTAATGTTCAAATTGTTATTAATAATCAAAATAAGAATAAACTTAATAAACTATATCAAGAGTTTGGAGAAATTGTTAATTCGTTTGACTCAATATTTTATCTTTCAAAAGAAAACTTAGAAATATTAAAATCTTGTGTTGATAAAATGAAAGTTTTTGAAGATGACTTTCAAGATGAGTCGGAAGAAGGTAAAATATTTTATAATAATTTATTTGTGTTATTATTGCGTATTGATGTAAATTTATTTGTTAATACATACGAAAATGCCCCAAAGTATGTACAAGATGTTATAAATAATAAGTATTTATACTCATCTTCTCTTTTTGAAATAAATAGAAAAGATGAAGCAATTAAAGTTATAAATGAAATATTAGCTGTTAATAATGAAGATAAATATTTTATTGAAAAATGTTATTTTTTATTTATTGACGGTAATATTGTTGAACTAAAAAAATTAATTGCCAGAAGATTGAATAAAGATGATAAAAAAGGTTTTTATGGTGTGTTTGAATTAGAAACTTTATATTTTAAAGAAAAGAATATAAAGGTATTAAAGAAACTAAATAAAAAGTATAAAAATAGACCTTTATATCATTTGCGAATGGCTGAAATTATTTTTGAAATTAACAACAATAAAGAAAAAGAAATAAAAGAAAATATAAAACAAGCATTTATGAATATTAATGATGATGATTTGCTGTTAATAATGAAACTTATTGATACTGCAATAATCGTAAAACAAGAAGAATATTTATTAAAATTAATAAATGGTAAAAAATATGATTCTCTCTTAATTGAAAGTAGGTTATTAAATTTACTAGCATATAAAGAAAATAAAACTGAAGAAGAAATAAATAGAATAAAAGAAATACTAAATGAAGTTGAAAATACTGAATTAGTGAACATCGATAATATAAATGCAGTTTTATCACTATGTTGTCATAAAGAATTAGAAGCTATCGATTATTTCAATGAGTCTTACAATAAAAATAAAACTTTATATACTGCATCTAATTTATTGAACCTAGTGTTAAAAAATAACGATGCTAGAAATTTAGAAAATTTACAAGATTACATTAATACTTTAAGTACTTCAACAAAGGCTAATGATTATATGCTTATTTCATCCGCTTATTTATTATTAGGCAATTCTGAATTAGCTTTGGAAAATGCATATATAGGAACAATTCTTGCACAAAATAATTCTGACTATTATATGAGATTTTGGGCAGTTCACACAAGATGCAAATTAGAAAATAAAGTTATAAAGAGTGTTGTTAATGAATGCGTTGTAGAAATAGCTAATTCTAAAAAAAATTTAATTATTGCTTTGGATAAAAACATTTCAAATAAGTTCAACATTATTAGTTTTCACGGTGTTAAATTTAATAGAGATAAAGTATTTGAGTTAAATATATTGGGAAAAAGCGTTGGTGATGTTATAATTTTTAACGGAGAAACTTATAAGATTAAAAACATTACTCATAAATATGACTACTTCTTAAAATTAATATTTCCTAAGATAAATAATGGTACATATTTTAAATCTATTACAAGTGATGATGTGGATGATCCTTTGAAAGGAATAAGGGATTTTTTAATAGAAGATAAAAAAAATAGTGATAAGCACTTTGAAATGTACGATTTAGAAAAGAGTGGAGGTCATGGGTTGCCTTTATCTTCTTTTGTTGATAATGAAAATAAAACTTATAGGGACATTCTTTTACATTTATTGTTTGTCAATAATGATAATAAATTATATGCAGGTGAAATTAATCCAATAAAGGGAAATGAAATTGTTATCGATATTACAAGTTTGGTAATGTTGGAGCAATTTGATTTACTTAATAGAACCAATAAAATAAGTAAAAATATCTATATTACGCAATCTACTATTAATACCATAACAAAAACATTTAATTATTATTTAAACAATAAAAAAGATAGATTATCTGTTTTTGTAGATGAGAACAATGAATTAAGAAAACAGGAATTATCTGAAAATGACTATAAGCAGTTACAAGAGTTTTGGAGAAATATATTAAACACTGCATCTTCATTTAATGTAATTAACTATGAATCATCACAAGATAAAAGAAATTTAGAAAGTTGTCAGATTGATACTTTAGGTTATTCAGTAGAGAAAAATTGTACACTAGTATCAGAAGATCTCCTTTTAAAAAAAGTTGCATATTCTCTTAATAATCAAATTGTTAATAGTACTAATTTTTTGACCGTTACGAAAAATAGGTTCAGGCCACGTGCTTAAGCACGTAAATTGTTAAGAATTTAAAGACAATTTATTG
>CALXZW010000108.1 GCA_944393345.1 uncultured Clostridia bacterium | reverse complement strand
GGTGTGGATTTAAACTTACAATTTCCTGCTGAATGGAATAAAGCAAAAGAAATAAAATATTCACAGGGATTTTCTAAACCTGCACCTAGAGATTTCGTTGGCTTTGGACCTTTAACAGAACCTGAAGCATTGTCAATTTATAATTTTACATTAATGCACAATTTTAGATTAGTTTTAGCCTATCACACTCAAGGTCAAGAAATTTATTGGCAATTTCAGAATTATAATCCTCCTATGAGTTTAGAAATCGGAAAAAAACTATCTATTTCTAGTGGATATAAATTGTCTGATACACCATATAATTCTAGTTTTGCTGGTTATAAAGATTGGTTTATTCAAAATTATAATCGTCCCGGTTATACTATTGAAGCAGGTATTGGTGTTAATCCTCTTCCTATTTCACAATTCGATAAAATTTATAATGATAATATTGGAATTTTAATACAAAGCGCTATTTTATTTTAAAAAAGATTCTTTTAAAGTTACTATTAAACTTCAAATAATAGTTTGCTTTAAAAGAATTTTTTACTATTTTATTAAAATGTATTTTTTATAAACATATATTTTAATTTATATATGGTTTAAAATTAAATTTAAATCCTATATATGTATGAAGTTTTATATTTAAAAACTTATCAATATCATTCTTGGCTTTGCTAGAAACCTCTTTTATTCTACAAGTATTACCATTATAATCAACTAATGGATTAATATACCTTTTCTTTCCTTTTACACTTGTACAATAAAATTCATTATTTATATTATCTGATTTATATACTAAATTTCTTGTAGCAGATTGAAATTTAGCAAATGCATCTTTTATATAAAAATCGTCACAATTTTTAATTAAATTTATTACTTCTTTTTCTGACAAACTATATAAATCATCTACTGTTATATAGCCTTTAAATTCCATAGATTTCATAATATCAGCAATAAATTGCATACATAGCCTATCTTCATCTTCAATCCATCTAGGCCATAAGTGTGAAATAGAATGTACAAAATCTTCACATATTTCAAAATCTTTAAATGCAAGTTCTGGAATACCATCTTCATTTTGTAATATTGTTATATTATTATAGTATTTTTCAATATCTTTAAGTTCAAATACCCTTTTTTGATAAAGTCCTCCCGATAAAGTATATTCAAATCTATCACTGCTTAATCTTGGTGTATCGTTATCTGCTATTGGATAAATATGATAATCCGAAACTTCTTCTAACTTTATATTATCTTTATTTAATAAATTCATAATTTGCTTTGAGTTTTTAATTATTTGTTCTGTTCTTTCTTCAGTAGATTCTTGATTCTCTGAATCTCCATTCATAAAATCAATACAATGTTTAAAAGTCGGTGTTGCAATATCATGAAATAGACCTGCTAAAGTCTGTTTTTTATTATGTGTAAAATTCCAAATAATTAATGCAACTGCAATACTATGAGATAGTGAAGAATAAAAATATTTATCTTCATATACTTTAGTGTAATAAGTTCCACAAGACATACTTATTCCGTCAAGTCTAAGCATTTCTGGAGTATTAATATATTCTAATAACCACTTTGGAAATTCTGGCGATAATATTTTAAAATATTGTTTTATTTCTTCATTTAGCATATCAAAATATTCTTTCATTAACTTTTATCTCTCCTCTTTATTGTTTTTATCATCTTATCCTTTAATCATGTTTTTTCAAGAATTTGCAATAATTTATATTTTCATAGAATATGAAATATTTTTTACTTTAAAACCCAATTTTTCATATAACTTTATAGCTTTAAAATTTTCTTGATTAACCGTTAAATATAAATCAGTACATTGTTTTATTTTAGCTAATTCCTTACTAAAATCTAATAAAGCGGTGCCAACTCCCTTATTTCTATTTTTTTTATCAACACATATTGAATCAATTGATAAATACTTTTTTGGCTTCATAATTGGATTTGTTTTATCTTTTACAGAAACTGTAATATATCCAATTATTTTGCTATTTTCTTTTGCAATATATATCTCTTTATTTTTTATCATTATTTCTAGATTTTCTTTTTCTATAACATTTTCAACATCTGCAAATAAATCCGGCCTCCAATTTACATGTAACTCGTGTACTTGTTTTGCTAAATTATTTATTTCTGTATAATCTGTGATTTTAGGTATTTCTATTATCATTACTTATCATCTTCCTTTAAATTTTACACATTATTGTTTTCATACCATTTAGCGAACTCTTCCATTGCGGAATATGATCCATCTACTTTTCTTCTACTTTCCCTTTCTTCTTCATTCATTTCTGCTAATGTTTTTTCAAATCCTTTTGGTTTAAATACATACCACAAGTCTGACCATTTTTCTTTTCTATCTTGTCCTTGTTTTTTTAGTGTTAAATTCCCGGGATGATTCCCATAAAAATAATGTATATTTTTACCATCAAAATATGCTAAACATTCATCAAATTTACAATTTCTATTTTCTTTGCCTTCCATAAGTTTTAATATACCATCTATTCCTATTGTATCTAACGAAAAATTAACAAATGCTCTTGGAAAACCATTCAATGCTTCTATGAAAAATCCTGTATCTAAAGCAATGCATGGTTTCCCTACAACTTTATATGCTTGTTTCACTTTTGCTGTAGCTATTTCTTGCAAACTATCACTTCTTGGTTCATCTAATTCAAAATCATATGTACTAATTTTCAGATTCTTGAAATATTTTTCTGCTGATTTTGCTTTTCCTTTATTATGTGTTACAAATACTATTTCTTCCAATGTTAATCACTCTTTCAATTATTATAATTTATTTTTAAATATATTATCATAAATTACATTATTTATCTATAATTATTATTAAAATTTCGTTTATATGTTTTTATTTTTTATATAACTTTCTTTAAATTCTTCTGCTAATATGTCCATTTCTATAAGATCGTAATATTTTCCATTAATAAATTTACATTTTCTTCGTCTCCCATATTCTTTAAATCCACACTTTTGATAACATTTTAATGCTCTATCATTAAAACTCATTAAATCTAATTTTATATTATTTAAATTTAGATAATTAAATCCATAATCTAATACAAGTTTAATTGCTTCTGTTCCGTATCCTTGGCTTCTATATTCTTTCTCACCTATAAATATTCCTAATGTTGCTGTTCTATTAATAGAATCATATTTTTCTAATCCCACTGTTCCTATAAGTTTATCATTATTAAGTGTTACAATAAAAAAGTTATAATTTTTATTAATATTTTCTTCAAAGTATTTCTTTTCTGCATCTAATGTCATAATATTAGCACTTCTACCTATATAATCTGTTGTATCAAAATCATTAAGCCATTTTGTGAATTTTTCTATTTCATTCGTATTTCTTGGTGATAAATAAATTTTTTCTCCCACTAATTTTTTAAAATATTCCATATTGAACCTCCTATAAATTAAATTTTTCTTTTATTATTTTTGCTACTTCTTTTGCTGAAATATTTGTATTGTTAATTCTACAATAGTTCTTTTCTTTTATCTCTCCATAATATGAATTATTTCTGTGTTTATCTTCTGCTTCTAACAGCAATTTTTTACTTTTTTCTGTATCTCGTTTAGTATATTTATTTTTCAATCGATTTTCTGTAAAATTACGTTTTAATCTCTCTTCTAAACTTGCTTGTTATTTTATAAACTAGTTTTTTGCATTTTTTTCTTTA
>CALXZW010000107.1 GCA_944393345.1 uncultured Clostridia bacterium | reverse complement strand
TAATTGTAGATGAATTTACAGGACGTATTATGTATGGAAGAAGATACAATAATGGATTACATCAAGCAATAGAAGCAAAAGAACATGTGAAAATAGCAGATGAATCAAAAACTCTTGCTACAATAACATTCCAAAACTATTTTAGAATGTATGATAAATTATCTGGTATGACAGGTACTGCAATGACTGAAGAAGCAGAATTTGAAGAAATATATAATTTAGACGTTATTGCAATACCAACAAATAAACCAATGATTCGTAAAGATGAAAATGATGTTATATATAAAAATGAAAATGTAAAATATAGAGCAATAGTAGAAAGTATAAAAGAAAGCCATAAAAAAGGACAACCTGTTCTAGTAGGTACAGTTTCAATAGAAAAATCAGAAAAATTAAGTAAGTTATTAAAGCAAGAAGGAATAAAACATGAAGTTTTAAATGCTAAATATCATGAAAAAGAAGCAGAAATTATTGCACAAGCAGGTAAATATGGAGCAGTAACAATAGCGACTAATATGGCAGGACGTGGTACAGATATTATGCTTGGTGGAAATAGCGAATATTTAGCAAAAGAAGAAATGAGAAGAAAAAGAGTACCAGCTAATTTAATAGAAGAAGCAGATACATATTATGAGACAGAGGATCAAGAAATATTAAATGCAAGAGAACAATTTAAAAAATTAGTTGATAAGTATGATGAAGAAATAAAAGATGAAAAAGAAAAAGTAATTACAGCGGGAGGATTAAAGATAATTGGTACAGAAAGACATGAATCTAGAAGAATCGATAACCAATTAAGAGGTCGTTCAGGACGTCAAGGAGATATTGGTGAATCTAAATTTTATATAGGTCTAGATGATGACTTAATGAAAATTTTTGGAGGAGATACAATAACAAAAGTATTTAATTCATTAGGTGCTGATGAAAATATGCCAATAGATTCAAAAATAATATCAAATGCAGTTGAAAATGCTCAAAAGAAAGTTGAAGGAAGAAACTTTAGTATTCGTAAAAATGTATTAAAATATGATGATGTAATGAATGCTCAAAGAGAGATAATATATAAACAAAGAAGACAAGTATTAGATGGTGAAAACATACATGATGCAATTCAAAATATGATAAATACAGTATCAACAAATTTAGTAAATACTTATATAGAAGATGAACACGGAAATGTCAATGTAGAAACTTTAAGCACAGAAATAAAGAATGTTTTTGGCATAGACATGTTAGAATATATCAAAGAAAACAAAAACAATTCTCAAGCTATTTCAGATGAATTATTAAAACAAGCAACTGAAAAATATGAAGAAAAAGAAAACGTTATAGGTTCTGAAGAAATGAGAGAGCTTGAAAGAGTTGTTATGTTAAAAGTTGTTGACGAAAAATGGATGAATCATATAGATAGCATGGATGAATTAAAAAATGGTATTGGTTTAAGAGCTTATGGTCAACAAGATCCTGTAGTAAAATATAGGATAGAAGGTATGGATATGTTTGATGAAATGATTTCAGACATACAAATAGATGTAACTAAAATCTTATTACATATAAGACAAGATACAGAGGCTAAAAGACAAGAAACAGTAAAAATTACAGGTGCTGCACTTGAAGCAATTCATAGTGTTGACGGAGGTGCTAAGATAGGTACTGATGTAGATAGAACAATAAGAAATGAAGGTCCAAAAGTTGGAAGAAATGATCCTTGTCCATGTGGAAGTGGTAAGAAATACAAAAACTGTTGTGGAAAAAATCAGTAATATCAATGGTTTAAAAGATTTTAAATGACTGGCATAAGTGCAAAATTAAAATATTAAAAAAGTTTAATATTGACTGACTTTGTAAAAGATGCCAGTCTTTTTTCGTTCAATCGTTATTTGCAGATTGGAAGTAAATAAAATGGCAAATGTAAGAAATAGTGGAAAAGTTTATGAGTACAATTTTGATGTTGCTAAATAAGAATAACGAAGATAAATAGTTATAGATAAGTTGGGAGATGAGAGTTATGGTAGATATGCATATTCATACAACTTATTCTGATGGAGATAAGTCATTAGAAGAAGTTTTAATAAAGTGTGAAAATAAAAAATTAGAATATATTTCTATAACAGATCATAATACTTGTAAAGCTTATGATGATAAAAATATAAGAAATAATAAAATATATAGTGGAAAAATAATAAGAGGCGTAGAGATGAATGCCGAATTTAAAGGTAAAAAAATAGAAATATTAGGATATAATATAAAAAATACTGATATAATAAACGAATGGTCTAATCAATTCTTCTCTGAAGAAATATTAAGAAAACAACAGGAAACATCTAAGAAAAGATTATTAGATATATGTGATAAAAAAGGTCTTATATACGATGAAAATAAATTTAAAATCGATATCCATCCAACAGATTATATAACAGTATATATTGGAAAAGAGTTATTAAGTCATAAAGAGAATAGTGAAATACTAGGGGAATTATACGAATCGTTAAACACATTTATTAGAAAAGGATTAATGAATCCTGATAGTGAATATTATACAGGGAATGATGCTACTTTTAAACCAATGTATCAGGATGTAGTAAATATAGTACATAAAGCTGGAGGGTTAGCGTTTTTAGCACACCCATTTGAATATAGAATTGAAAATACCATTGATTTTATAGAGCAATTACTAGCTGAAGAAAAATTAGATGGTATAGAATGTTTTCATCCATCATCTGAACTAAATAATAGAAGTAATATTCTTATTAATTATGCAAGAGAAAATAAATTATTTATAAGTTGCGGAAGCGATTTTCATGGTAACAAGAAACCAAATATTGATATTGGTGTTGGAGCAGGAACACTAAAAATCTCAAAAAAATATATAGAAGAATGGATATAACTAATTATATTGATGGTAAATGATTAGATAGAAAAATAACTAATGATACATTATAAAAATTTATAAAGAAGGAATATGTAAGTATGGATGATAAAAAAGGAGATGGTTTAACAAAAATAAATGTTAAAATTAAAAATGGAACAGTATAGTTAGCACAACAACAGATGACAGAACTATTCAGTACATCAAGAACTAATATTATAGAATATATAAACAATATTTATGAAGAAAAAGAATTAGATAAGAATTCAACTTGTCAGAATTTCCGACAAGTTTGAAAAGAAGGAAATAGAAACGTTACAAGAGAAATACTTTTTTATAATTTAGATATGATACTTTCTTATACAGGAGAAAAATTATTAATTGGAGCCGGAAAAATTAGTCATGATAAAGCAATAGAAAAGGCTAGAACAGAATACAAAAAATATCAAGTAAAAACTATTAGCCCTGTTGAACAAGAATATTCGAATGCTTTGAAAGAAATTAGTAAAGAGATAAAAAAAGAAGATAAAATATTTTGCGGAATATCTGCAGGAGCTATTACTTTTTGTAAATATGGAGTTTTAGATTCAAGAAAAACTTTTAAATATGACAAATATATAAAAGTAAGAGGATTAAACTTTTTTAATATATTGTTTTGCCCGAGTTTCGAAGAAAAATATAATTATATCGAAAATATAGATAGAATTATGAAAAAGGCAAAAGTTCCAATGTTTGCATTAGAAAAAGGAACCGCTTTAATAGTAAATGGAAATAAAACTAGGATAGTTAAAAGCTTAGAAAATAAAAAAGTATATAAAATTATTATGCAGGGATATAAAAAAAGTATTATGGAATTAACAAATGATAATATAA
>CALXZW010000106.1 GCA_944393345.1 uncultured Clostridia bacterium | reverse complement strand
CTGAAGAAAACAAAGTTGCTTTTACAATGAATTGTGCTTGGTAACAATTACTTTTATGATAGAAATTAAAAACAAGTCAATTTATAAATGATTGATGTTTTTATTGATATATTATATAATTAGTAAAAAATAAATTTAGAATGGTAATATATATGGAGCTTGTAGATATAGTAGATGAGAATAATAAATTAACAGGTCAGGTAGAAGAAAGATGGGTAGCATATGAAAAAGGTTTATGGAGAAGAGTTGTTTCTTGTTGGATAATGAATAAAAAAGGAGAAATACTTTTACAAAAAAGAGCGAGTGATAAAAGAAAAAATCCAAATAAATGGGCAAAAACCGGAGGACAAGTTGATAGTGGAGAAACTGTTGAAGATGCAATATTTAGAGAAGTAAAAGAAGAAATAGGAATTGAAATTCCTAAAGAGCAAATCAAAGTTTTGGAGATACATAAAAGTGATGATGAAAATAAGCGTTTTGTATATGATTTTATATTTATAGTAGATTATAAAATAGAAGACTATATATTACAAAAAGAAGAAGTTGCAGAAGTTAAATATGTTACAATCGAAGAAATGGAGTCAATAAAAAATAATAATGATATGGATTATACATTTTGTAAATGGAAAGATGAAGATTTTTATAGAGAAATAGAATTATTAAAAAATAAAAGAAAACAAATCTTAGGAGATAAAATATGAAATTAGGGATAATATCAGATATACATAGTAATATTGTAGCGCTAAATGAAGTATTAAAAGAGTTTCAAAAAATAAATGTTGATAAAATAATTTGTTGCGGAGATATAATAGGTATAGGACCAAGTCCGGAAGAAGTAGTACAAAGATTAATGCAAGTAAAGGAAAATTTGGTGGCAGTAAGAGGAAATCATGAGAAATATTTATTAGAAGGATTACCAATAAATGTTCATAATGATAAAAGAAGGATGAGTTTAGAAGAAATTCAAAATCATAAATGGACTCATAGCAAAATAAGCGAACAGTCCAAAAAATTTTTGAAGAATTTGCCAACTTATAAAAATATAGAGATAGAAAATAAAAAAATATATATAATTCACTATCCAATGAATGGACAAGGTGAATATAAGGAACATATAAAGAGTCCTACAATTGAAGAGAATGAAAAGATGTTTATAGGAAATGATTTGAATATTTATATATATGGACATACTCATGTAACTTGTATAAATAATAGAGATAATAAATGGTACATAAATCCTGGCTCATTAGGATGTCCATTGAATAGTAATATAGCAAATGCAGGAATATTAGATATAAAAGATGAAAAAATAACTTATGAACAGTTAACGATTTCATACAAGATTGATGAAGTCATAAAACAAATAAAGAAATTAAAATTTCCATTTTATGAAGAATTATTAAAAATATTTTATGGAGATAGATAACAAAAAAATTTAAAAGAAAATGTAAATATAAATGCTATAATGAAATTGAATGGTGGAAATATGGAGGAATAAAAGTTAAAGAGAAAATAAAGTAAAATTTTTGAGTAATTATTTGAACAATACAAGGAGGCAAAAATGATAGATGTAGAAAAATATTTAAATAATTTTTTTAAAGGAACAAAAAATCCATCATTAGAAGCAATGCAATATTTTATGGATAATTATGATAATTTTGATAAGAAGATGAAATTTATTCATATTGCGGGTACAAATGGAAAAGGAAGTTGTACAGAAATGATAAGTAATATATTAATGAAGCAGGGATATAAAGTAGGAAAGTTTATATCTCCACATTTAATAAAATATAATGAAAGAATTAGTATAAATGGTAAAGAAATTTCTGATGGAGAAATGTCTAATCTAATTGAAGAATTAAAACCTCAAATAGAGAATTATAATAAAGTTGAAAAAGTAAATATTACTTTATTTGAATTAGAAACAATAATGGCACTATTATATTTTTATAGAAACAATGTTGATTTTGTTGTTTTAGAAACAGGTTTAGGTGGATTATATGATTGCACTAATATAATAAAAGAACCTATAGTGTCTGTGATTACTTCTATTGGTTATGATCATATGAATATTTTAGGAAATACATTGCAAGAAATAGCATATCAAAAAGCAGGAATCATAAAAAAAAATTCAGATACAGTAATATTTGAGCAAACGCCTGAAATAGATGATATATTTATTAATGAATGTAAAATAAAAAATAATAATATACATATTGTAAAAAAAATGGATATATCAAATTATAAATTTGACAATAAATATCAGTATTTTGATTATAAAGAAATGAAAAATTTAAGTATAAATTTAAAAGGTAAAGTTCAAGTTAAAAATGCTAGTTTATGTGTAGAAGTGATGAGAGTTTTAAATAAATATGGATATAAAGTTGAAATGGAAAATATTCAAAAAGGATTAACAAATGTTATTCATAAAGGTAGAATGGAAGAATTAAATATAAATCCAACAATTGTTTATGATGGTGCACATAACGAATCAGCAATTATAAATTTAAAAGATATGGTAAAAATGTATTATAATAAATTACAAAGAGTGTATATAATATCAATATTAAATAGAAAAGATTATAAAAAAATCTTAGAATTATTGTCGGAAGATTCAAATGCAATTTTCGTTCTAACTTCTGGTAATGATGAAGAAATGTATACATCAAAAGAAAAATTATTTGAATATATGAAAAAATTTGTTGAAATAGATAAGCTATATAAAAAAGATCTAAAAGGAGCAATATTAGATGCTATGAATAGTAATAATAATAATGTAAATTTAATCATAGGGAGTTTTTATACATATAGTACAGTTGTTGATGAAATAAAAAAAATAAAAGAGGAGAAAAAATACTAGCCTAAAATAAGAAAATATACTGATTTCAGTATAGGAAATAATAATAATAAGATAAACTGCTATAAATTATAAAACAATATATAATTATGATGTAAGAATTTAAATTCTTAAGTATAAAATAACAAGTTATTATAAGATAGGAGATGTATTTTATGAGTTTAACAATAAAAAAAATGCAAAAATACTTAGATGAAAAATATAAAATAAGTAAACCAGAAGAAATAAAAAATACGGAAAGATATTTTTTGAAATTAATAGAGGAAGTTGGCGAATTAGCAGAGGTAATAAGGAAAAATCAAAGAATGGTTGATGGAAATATAAAAGGAACTATTGAAGAAGAATTATCTGATGTTTTATATTATGTTTTAATGATTTCAAACACATATAATATAGATTTAGAAAAATGCTTTATATTGAAAGAAGAATTAAACAGAATTAGATACGGACATAAAATAAAAATAGATGATATAAAGGAGGATGATTAGTCATGGCAAATTTATTAAAAAATATAAATGAAAATTATAATATAAAGTTTAAATACATATTTTTTGATTGGGGATATACATTAATTAGCAAATTTAAAAATGTTGATAATGAAATAAATAATATATTGGAAAAATATAATTTACAATGGGATGAGATATTTATAAAATGGAAAAATTATCAAATTTTAAATTCCTTAGGAAAAGTTACAGAAAAAGAAATATATAAAGATCTATCCTTAATATTAAATGTATCAGAAGAAGATTTAGAAAAAATTGATATGTTATTGTTAGAATCTCATATTTTAGATGATGAAACAAAAGAAACTATTGTTAAACTATATGAAAAAGGATATTATTTAGGAATTATAAGTAATAATTCTATTAGAAATGTTGAATATATTTTAAAACGTGAAGGTATAAGAAAATATTTTAAAAAAGTAGTTATTTCAGAAGAAGTAAAAGAAAGAAAACCAAATTTAAAAGTATATATGA
>CALXZW010000105.1 GCA_944393345.1 uncultured Clostridia bacterium | reverse complement strand
TATATAAATGAAACTTTTTTTAAATTAATGTGTATATATAATTGAAAGTGAGAGTAAAAATGGAAAAATATAAAGAAAATAAAGACGAAGAATTATATGATAAATATTTATCAGGAGATAATCAGGCTTTTGAAGAAATTTATAAAAGGTATATAAATAAAATACAGTATTTTATTTATAACATAATAAAAGATTACCAAAAGGCAGAAGATATTACACAAGATGTATTTATGTATGTTTTAAAAAATAAATTTAAAAAAGAGTATATTTTTAAATATTATATTTATTTGATAGCAAAAAGTCGAGCAATTAATTATATAAATAAGGAAAATCGTAGAAACAAAATAACAGAAAAATATTTAGAAAATGAATATAAAGACACAGAAAAAGATGTTATAGAACTTTTATTTAAACAAGAAGAAAAAGAAGAATTAATAAAATCCATTGAAATGTTAGAAGAAAAATATAAAAACGTGATATATTTAAATAAAATTGAAGGACTCTCTTATAAGCAAGTGGCAGATATACTTGATATGTCGTTAGCAAATGTAAAAACAAATATACACAGAGCCAAAAAAGAATTAAGAAAAATTTTAATAAAGAAAGGATTGATTGAAATGAAAAAAGTTTCGAAAGTAAGTTTAGTAATATTAATTACAGGAATTTTGCTTACAGGTGTAGTATATGCAGTAGTAACAATTTATCAAAAAAATAACAAAAATCATAATATAACATTTAATTCTAGTTATCAAAGTACATTAGATGAAAATACAATTAACAATATATGGATAGGAACTTTGGATTTGGCATGGAAAGAATTAGCAGAAAAATTAGGTAAAAAAGAAATTAATTTAGAAGAAAATATAAAAATGGTTAATGATTTAAATGAAAGTTTATTTTCAAAAGAAATGTTATCTTCAGAAGATTATAAAATAGATGTAGGAAGAACTGTAACAGGAGGATATGATATTGAAGCAACTTTAAATAAAAATTTAAACTTTTTACAAAAATTTGATAATTTTAATGACGATTATAATTATCCATTTGGAAAAAACGAAGATAGTACAGAGTATATAAAATATTTTGGAATAAATAATGCAAGTAATGAAAATCTAAATGAAAATATTAATGTCTTATTTTATAACGAAGTTAGTAACAAGGCAGTAAATAATGATTTTGCAGTAGCATTAAAAACTAAAGAAGGTGATGAAATAATCCTTTATAGAACAGATGAAAATAAATCATTTAAAGAATATTATGAAGATATAGAACAGAAAACAGATAGTTATCAAGGAAGCAAAATTTTTGAAAAAGGTGACGAGTTATTAGTTCCTTATGTAAGAGTCAATGGAATGATTAGCTATAATGAGTTAATAGGAAAAGAAATAAAGAATACAAATAAAATGTATATTTCTAAGTTAATACAAAATGTAAACTTTTCTTTAAATGAGAGTGGATGTAATTTACAAAGTACAGCAACAATGACAACACAATATTTATCTGTAGGTAATAGATATTTTTGGTTTAAAGATACATTTATAATATTTATGAAAGAAGCAAACTCTAGTATGCCATATTTTGCACTAAAAGTAGATAATGCGGATATATTAGAAAAGAAAGAAGAAAATGATGAACCTAAAATATTGGATTATACAGAGATAGATCCAGAAAAATATTTTGTTGAAAATGGTGAATATAAATTTTTTGAAGATGAAAAATATGAATATTATTATCAGACTAAAAAAACAGAATTAGTTCAAGTTTTCTTTAAAGAAGATGGAAAAATAATGACAGCAGAAGAAGCATTGAAGAATGGAAAAATATCAATTGAATTACTTGATAAATATGGAGTTGAATATATAAAAAAAGAAAAATAGAATAGAAAGTATATAATAAAAAGAAGATGAAAGAGTTTAACACATATGTTAAAATTGTTTTTCTCTTTTTAGGTTAAACTTGTAGCAAAATATAGATTTATTCATATAATAAACATAAAGGAGGAAGAAAAATGTTTAGAAATTGTAAAAAATGTTATTGTATGAATAATGAATACAAAAATTTAGAAACAAATAATAATTGTCAAATAATGGAAGAACGATGCAATAATATAAATTCATACGAAAATGATACAAATGATTGTAATTGCGGATTTGATGAAGAGTATAATGTTTTTACGCAAAATCCTATGTTAGCTCAAAGTTATGTGCCTTGGCAATATATGGATAGAACTTTTAAACCTTGTGTAGGTCTAAAAATGGGAACAATTTTTCCGGAATTAGTTAGCCCTTATATGCCTTGTCAATCAATGAGGACAAATGAATTTATAAGGAATAGTAATAAGATAGGAAAGGGGTGTAATAAATGTTGCTAAGAGAAAATAGAGATTGCTCATGTGATTTAGAAGAAAATAATGAAGAAGAAATGTGTATGAATAAAAATATTATGCAAGTAGAAAGAAGAATTAATTGTCAAGAAAAAGAAGAAATGTTACAAAATATAAGATGTTATGAATTTGCAATAACAGAATTAGGATTGTATTTAGATACACATCCAGATGATAGAAAAGCACTTTGTTTACACAGAAAATATTGTAATGAATTAAAAAGATTAGAAGACATGTATCAAAAAGTTTATGGACCTCTTACAATAAAATACCCTTGTAATAAATGGAGATGGTTAGAAGAACCATGGCCTTGGGAAGGAGGAGAAAATTAGTATGTGGACTTATAATAAAATATTACAATATCCTATAAATATAAAATGTACTGATCCAAAATTAGCGAAAGTAATTATTTCACAATATGGGGGTCCAGATGGAGAAATGGGTGCAGCATTAAGATATTTATCACAAAGATTTGGCATGCCTGATCAAAAAGCAAAGGCAATATTAAATGATATTGGTACAGAAGAATTAGCACATTTAGAAATGGTTGGAACAATAGTACATCAATTGACTAAAAATGCAAGTATTGAAGAAATAGAAAAAGCAGGATTAAGTGCATATTATACAGACCATGGTGTAGATGTATATCCTCAATCAGCAGCAGGAAATGCATTCAATGCAACAGCTTTAGCATGTAAAGGAGATGCGATTGCAAACTTACAAGAAGATTTGGCAGCAGAACAAAAAGCAAGAGCAACATATGAAAAATTAATTGACCTATGTAGAGATAATCCAGATGTATTAGATCCATTAAGATATCTAAGAGCAAGAGAAGTTGTACACTTCCAAAGATTTGGAGAAGCCCTTAGAGGAGTACAAGAAAAGTTAGCAGAAAAAACCATTTTTTAAAGTAGTTACTAGCAATAGACTTAAACTCAGAAAATTCATATAATGGAATAAGAAAAATAAATATAAAAAATGCACTACTAAAGATGGTAGTGTATTTTTGTTTGGATTAAATTTTACTATAGAAAAAAGTTTAAAATAAGTGAGAAAAATAATAATATATTAATTATAGCTTAACTTTCTGGTAAAAGATAACCAACTAAAACAAAAGAATGGAAATTATAAGGTTATCACTAAATTTTTAATTAAGTATAGTAAAATATAAAAAGATATGATATAAATTATATAGTTTTAATAATTTAGGAAAGGAGAATATGATAATTATATAAATTATCACTAAAAGATATCATGGAAAAAAATAATTTATCTATAGGAATAGATTTAGGAATAGCATCAGTAGGTTGGTCTGTAGTTGATTTGAAAAGTAATAAAATAATCGATAAAGGAGTATATTTATTTAGTGAAGCAGAAAAGGCGGAAGATAGAAGAAATAATAGGAGTAATAGAAGAAGAAAAAGAAGAAAAATCCACAGAATAGAGAGAATTTATCAGGTGCTACAAAGAAAAAATATATTTTTGAGAAATACAATAGATTCTAATTTGTTGGAAATAAGGAATAGAGCATTAAAAGAAAAAGTAGGATTACATGATATAGTA
>CALXZW010000104.1 GCA_944393345.1 uncultured Clostridia bacterium | reverse complement strand
TTCTTTTTTCTTCTCTTAGTTTAGTATTTAACATTAAATATTGTGGGTCATTTTGCTTATCTTGATATTTTAAATCATCACATATTAGTTCTATAATAGATGATGCCACTAATCCAGGATCATGTCTTATATGCTCATCTTTTATCATTGACAAATTTCTTTGTAAAAATTTAATTCCTTTTACTTTTTCAATATCTTGTGCTACTAAATCTTGTCCTTCCAAATTGTATTTTTTTATAAATTCAGGAATAATTTCTCCTGTATCATATATACAATAATCTACTATCCCTTGTCCACAATGTTCAATTATTGCATTTAAATGATCTGATACTGTATAATCATCTGTTTGACCTGGTTCTGTCATAATATTACTTATATATACTTTTATTGCTGTACTTTCTTTTATTGCTTTAGTCACTCCATTAACTAATAAATTTGGAATTACATTTGTATATAAACTTCCTGGTCCTATTATTATACAATCTGCATTTTTAATTGTATCTATAACTCCTGGCGCTGGCCTACAATTAGATGGATTTAACATTATTCTATTTATTTTAGTTATTTTTTCTGAAACTACTTCTGGTATTCTGCTTTTTTCTTCTACAATATACCCATTAGCAAGTTCAGCAACAATTTTCATTTCGTCTAAAGTTACTGGTATTACTTTTCCTACCATATTTATTACTTCATTACTTTTTATTATTGAATCTTCAAAATTTCCATTTATATTTTGCATTGCAGAAAAATAAATATCAGAAAAATTTAACCCCTTTAATCTACCAGAATTAAATTTATAATTAAATAATTTACTTATTTGATCCTCTTTAGGCGAAAGTGAAACTATACTATCTTTTATATCATTTAATGGTAATATTTGAAGTTCACGTCTTGATTCTGACATTTGTTCTCCATAATCTGATACAGTAACTATTGCAGTTAGATTACTTGTATATTGTTTCATTCCTTCTAATACGGTATTTAAGCCTGTTCCTCCACCAATCACTACTATATTAGGCCCTTTTTCATATACTGTTTTATTAAAAATCAATGACTTTATATTTATATTTTTCTTATTTTCCATTCTTTCATCAGTTGCTTCAATCAATACTTCTAATGTTCTTTTATTTAAGAATATTAACCCCATTACTATTGAAACAAATCCAATTACAAATATTACAACAACTTGTCCTACTTCTTCAAATGAGATTTCTTTCATTACTAATATTTTTGCTAGTCCATAACATGCTAATATTATTCCTACTAATATTAATAATATCCATCTTTTCATTTTTGTACTTGACTTAAACCATTGCATAAAACCTTTCATTTTCATTCCTTCCTTTTATTATTCTTCACCCATAATTTGAATTTCTAATTCTATATTTTTATTAAATTTATCATAAACAGTAGTTTTTATATATTCTACTAATTTTAAAATATCTTTAGCTGTAGCATTCCCTTTGTTTATTATAAATCCAGCATGTTTTGTTGAAACCTCTGCTCCACCTATTTTATACCCCTTTAGTCCTGCTTCATCAATTAATTTTGCTGTAATAAAATCTTCTCCTCTTTTAAATGTACTTCCTGCACTTGGATATTCAATAGGTTGATGTTCTTTTCTATATTCTAAATATTGTTTCATCTTTTGCATTATTTCTTCTCTTTTGCCACTTTGCAACTCTAAAATTGCAGAAGTTACTATATACTTGCTATTTTTTAGTATAGACTCTCTATATTTAAAATTCATTTCTTCTTTTGAAAAAACCTTTTTATCTCCTTCCATATCTATACAATTTACGCTTTTTATAATATCCTTTATTTCTTTTCCATGTGCTCCTGCATTCATTATTATTGCTCCACCTAAAGTTCCTGGTATTCCTGATAATTCTTCTAATCCTGATATTTCTTCTTTTGCTAACATTTGTGCTAATTTTCCTAATTTTATTCCTGATTCTACTTCTATTATACATTTTTCTTGTTGTTTTTTTATTTCTACTTTTTCCATTTTTATTTCTAAAGTTATCCCTTTTATTCCGCCATCTAATACTAATAAATTACTTCCATTTCCTATAATATTTATTGTTATTTTATTTTCATTTGCTAATTTTAATATTTCTTCTAAGTCTTCTTCATTATCTATTTTTATTAAACATTCTGCTGGTCCACCTATTTTGAAGGTCGTGTGATTTTTCATTGGTTCTTTATATAATATTTTTTCTTTTTCTATGTTTAAATTTGATTTTTCAATTATATCCTTTAGATTCAATGTTACACTTCCCTTCATATATTTTCATTATATTTTATTAGTATTTTTATTAAAAAATTCTTTTTTAATATATCATTTTTTTGTTAAAAATACAAGTATATTAAATTATGGTTTTAAAAAAGTATGAAAAAAAGATGTCAAAATATCTTATTTCAACATCTTTTTTTATACAATATATTCTATTACATTATTAGGAAAATATTTTCTCATTTGTTCTCTTAAAAATATTTCTCCATCTTTCCTTATGTCGTTTTTGTACATATACTTTCCTTTTCCTCTACCTGTCATTATATCTCTATTATATAAATTTATTGCATTAGGAAATGCTTCTTCATTTATTTTTGTATGCACATAACTATATGTCATAAATATTATTTCAAAAAAAACATCTTTTTTTACTTTTTCTGTTAATTCTTTATTTAATATTTGTATTAATTCAAGATATATTTTTTTCCAATTATCTATCATAACAATTGGTGCTATTAATATTCCTATTTTATACCCTGCTTCTTTTAATTTATTAATTGCCTCAATTCTTCCTTTTAATCTTGAAGTTCCAAATTCTACTTTGTTTATTATCTCCTCTGGATTTACACTAACCCTTATTACTATTTTGCCTTTATGGTCTAAGGGTAAAATATCATCTACCATATCAAATTTAGTAGGAAATGTTAACATACTTTTTTCTGTATTTTTAAAATTTTCTATTGTCCATTTAAGATTATTAGTTATTGTATTTTCTAATATTAAATCACTGTTACTTCCTATTTCAAATGTTAGTTCTTTTTCGGATTTATTTGCTGTTTTTATTATTTTTTCTAGCATTTGTTCTCTATTTACAAATAATCTTAAATATGCGCATTTATTATAATTACAAACTAAATAGCAATACATACAAGAAGCCGTACACCCAGACGAAGTATATGGCACTAAAAAATCTGAAGTTTTATGATTTTCAACAAATTTATGTGTTTTCCTAACTCCTATTATTAAATTCTTTTTCATTTCTGGAAATTCTTTATTTTGCTTTTTTCGCATTTCCTCTATATTGTTATGATTTTCTATTTCTATTTTTGGTATTTCTTTGTATTTTTCTATTAATTCTTTTCCTAATGGATATTCTAATATATTTTTTTCATAATATATTGTTTTTGGTTTAAACATTATTTTATACCTCTTTTTGTTTTTTATTAGTTTATCCATTTAAACATAAAATTATTAATATTGTTATTCTTTTGTTGCCGATAGTCTTCTACATTATTAATTTTTCTGCATTTACTACTTCGTCACCACTAATATACTGTTTTAGTTCTAAAAATTCTCTATATGACGTAGCAGTTTCACCTGTATTATCTGCTAATTTAACTTTCAGGTTTTCTTGCACATCTGATACTACAATACTTACTAATTTTTTTGTTTTTACCATTTTCTCCTGCATTTTTTCTATTTAATAATCACTTTATGCTAGTAAAATCCCTTCTTTTACCGCTTCATGTGATTGTTCTTTTTTAGCTTTGTTATCTTGTATTATAATTCCACTATTGCCAGCTAACATACTAATACTTACTCCTTCAAAAATTAGTAAAACTATAATTGTCCTAATATTCCGTTATGACTATTTTTTTTAATTTAGCCACACATTTTGTAATTTATTTTCTCCTTTTCCCATATTTAAAATATTGAATTTATAATATATAGTTATTTCTTTATTCTCTGATATTTCTATCTTATCAACT
>CALXZW010000103.1 GCA_944393345.1 uncultured Clostridia bacterium | reverse complement strand
AGACAGATGAGGTCTTCAGTAATATTTGCAGGAGCATTGTTAGGTAAATATAGAGAAGCAGTATTTTCATATCCAGGAGGGTGTGATAGTTAATTGGTGCATAATAAATTTGATTATGGTGGGAGATAAATTATATAATCTGATTTCTAAAAAATAAACAAAAAATCTTTTATATTTTGACTCAATATGATAAAATATTTTATATATAAAATATAACAAAGGAATAATTTAAAATGGAAAATTTATTTAATATAAATAATTTTAATATAATAGAAGATGAAGAAAATTATTACTTTTTTCGTGCTTTAAATATGGAAGATAATCAGGATTTAGAAATAGGAACAATATTAGATAGTTCAGGTGATTTTGCAAGAATAAGAACGGATAGAGAAAGATATGAAGAAAATCCAGAAAATAACTTGCCTAAATATAGCAAAGATGCTGAAATTAGTTTAGAGCAAGTTTATGACCATATAAAAATGCATTATAGAAAAGATACAAATTGTATTTCACTCTCAAGTAATGCTAATACATCTATTTGTTATGGAAGAAAATATTATAAAGACAGATATGTAATAGTAAAAGTTCCTAAAAAAGAATTAGGAGAAAAAGTTGTGAATGCTGGACAGTATATGCTAGAAGAAATAGCGAAAAAAGTAGATGAATATATTTCTTCTATTCCAAAGGACAGTGAACTTTTAGAAACTATTTCAGAAATTGATAATAGTAAAACACCAGAAGAAATTAAAAAAGCAATAGAAGTAAGATATTCTTCAAGTGAACCATTAGACAAAAGTAAGGCAAAACCACGAAAAGGAATTACATATATGTCTCCAGTTGCAAGAATAAGTAGTTATCAAGCTTTAAATGAAGAACAATCATTAGAAAAAAATAAAATAATTGCAAAACTAACTCTACTTGAAAGAGTAGGAGGCATGGAGCCAATAATTCCACATGCTGCTAATAATAATCTATTAGTTCAAACAGTTGGAAATGCATTTTCATCACTAGAATTAATACATTATGGTGATATTGAAAAAGATGAGATAATAGATGTTCCAAAAGAAGTTGTGGATATTTTTGCATTATTACAACAAATAGAAGGACAAGATGAGCAAACAGTTGAAGATTTAAAAAGAGAGATAATTGGTTTTATAAATGAAGGAAGAAGTATTGATATACCAAATGACAGCACTTTGCCAAATAATTATAGAGTAAGAGATAATATATCAATAGAAGAAATGTATGATTTAACAAATGGAAAAGTAGAATATGGAATGGCAAACTCTGCTATAAAAGATATCTTCTATTTAGCTAAAGCACAAGAAAATGCAAGAGAACTTGCAAGATTATTAAAACAAATAATAGGAAATAATCCTAAATATACAGGAATTATTCGATACATTGAAAGCAATGGTTTTAGAATAGAACCTGAAATAATAACAAGACAAAGTAATAGAGGAGTTAAGCTTAGTGAATCAGTTTCTTTAGATTTGAAAGATGAAGCTATACAGTTAATAGATAGAATAAAAGGACTATCTAAAGAAGAGTTGATACAAATAATAGAAAATGGTGGTTTATCAGATGAAAGAAGTATAATGAGTAGCACATTTTCAAAAGCACAAAGAAATGAAAAAATAGATAAAGAAGAATATTATGCAGAAGCAATATTTTCATTATATGATTGGCAAAGTATCGGAATAGAAGAATTTACATTAGAAGAAAGAAATAATTTAATAGAAAGAATAAAAAACGAATATTGTGCAGAATTGTACCAAAAGCTGGAGAAACAAGGAATAAATAGAAATGATATACCGACAGTTTTATTAAATTTGATAACGAGAAGAAATGATTTTGAAATTACTGAAAATGATACATCAGAAACTATAAAGACAAAACGATTAGAACAATATGATAGACTAATAGTAGAAAACAGAGAAAGTCTAGACCAAGACTTATCAATTGAAAGAGTTGAAAGATTTTTAGGATATTATGATGTACAAGGTACCGGTATACAATTAAGACCATATCAACAAAGGGCAAAAGAAAAAACAGACGAAATATTACAAGAAAATAGATTTGCGTCAGTAATATTGCCAACAGGTGGAGGAAAAAGTTTTGTTGCTTTAGCAGAAATGATGGAACATCAAAATGAAGAAATGCTATATTTAGCACCTCAAAATGAAATTTTGGAGCAAATAAAAGACGACATTGTAAAATATATTCATGGACCAGTAAATACTGTTCGGAAGAAGCAAAGATGAAATAGTAGCAGATGTATTTCCCAACCTAAAATTTGCAACATATCCAAGTTTGCTTGCACGAGATGGAAAAGAAACTATAAGTAAACAATATGGCTTTGTTGTATTAGATGAATTACATAGAACAGGTGCAAAAGAGTGGGGAGAAAAGTTAAATACATTAATAGATAATCAAAAAGAAACTACAAAGGTATTAGGAATAACAGCAACACCAAGAAGAGATGCAGATGGTATAAATATGGCAAATGAAGTGGCTGAAAGATTAGGATATACTAATAGTGAAGCAGTAAGTGGAAAACATGTTGCTGTGAATATGAGTTTAATAAATGCAATAAGAATGGGACTAGTTGTAAATCCTAAGCTTGTTAGTTGTACATATAGTTTAAAAACAGATGGAAGTTTAGATAAATTAAAAAGTAAAATTGACCAAATAGAAGATTTACAAGAAAGAAATGAAAAATTGGAAGAATATGAGTCTTTAAGAAGAAATGTAGAAAATGCAGAAGGAATATCACAGATATTACAAGCAAATGTTAAAAAAGGTGGGAAATATATAGTATTCTTACCTGTAGTAGCAGATTTGGAAGATGAAGATGGCAATATAATTGGTAGAAAAAAAGCAAAAGAAAAAATAACAGATTATGAAAAAAAAATTGCAGAATATTTTAAAGGTTCAGATATATTACCTAGTTTTCATTCAATGCTTGGAGAATATGGGGATAAAGAGAATTCAAGAAGATTAGAAGAATTTCAAAATAGTAATTCAGAAGAAACAGAATTTATGCTAGTAATGAATAAAGCAAATGAAGGATTACATTTAGAGAATTTAGATGGAATGATATGGTTAAGGCCAATGGATGAAGATTCGAGAATATTATACTTACAACAATTAGGAAGAGTGATTTATTCAGAAAATCCAGATAAACCCACTAAAGAGGAAGATAGACCGGTTGTAATAGATTTAGTTAACAATACATTACAAGTAAGATGGAATATAGAAACTAATGAGCAAGATGATATAGAAATGATAAAACTTATAATATCTTGGTCAGAAGAGCATAATGGGATATTACCAAATATAAATAGCAGTGATAAGGAAGAAATAGGATATGCAACTGTATTAAAAGACATTCAGAATAAGTACAAAAAATATTTAGAAAATGAATTTGATGGATTAAATGAGAAACAAATAGAAGAAGTACAAGAAATAATAAGAATAGGTAGTCAAATAGATTTATGGCAGATAGAACTACCTAATAGAATTGTAAAAAGTGGAGAAAGTCATGGAAGAGGCTTTAAAGATAAAGATATAGGAACATTTGAACTTACTGGAGTATTGAAAGATTTTGTAGAGTTAGAAGATGAAGTTGATGGAAGAGATGCTATTGGAAGAAGTTTAAGAAATGCATTAGAGATAGAAAACTGGTGTAAAAAAAAGTATGGAGAAAAAAAGATATGGGAAAGAAGTTTGCCAATTTCGATAGCAAAAGATGAATATGAAAAAAAACTAGGCAGAAAATTAGGTAGTATAAGAGAAAAAATAAAAGAATATGAAGGAAAAGAACTAGAAGAAATAGAAAATGAAGAGGATAGAAAAATAGTAAAAATAATAAGGAAATTGGATGAAGAATATGGGTTAGGAGATAGTTTGAAAAATGCATTAGAGATAGAAAACTGGTGTAAAGAAAAGTATGGAGAAAAAAAGATATGGGAAAGAAGTTTGCCAATTTCGATAGCAAAAGATGAATATGAAAAAAAACTA
>CALXZW010000102.1 GCA_944393345.1 uncultured Clostridia bacterium | reverse complement strand
AAGGAGGTTGAATATTGAAAAAAAATATTGTTTCAAAATTCAACCTTCAAATATATAAGAAAATATTTTAATATAAGGATGGAAGGAAGTATATATATGAGTTATATGGAAGAATATAAAAAATGGTGTGAAGGAAATGAATTTGATGAAGAAACAAAAAGAGAATTATTAGCGATAAAAGATGATGAAAAAGAAATAGAAGATAGATTTTATAAAGAATTAGAATTTGGAACAGCAGGCCTAAGAGGGGTTATAGGAGCAGGAACAAATAGAATGAACAAATATACAGTAGGGAAAGCAACGCAAGGACTTGCTAATTATATATTAGAACAAAGAACACAAGATAAAGGTGTAGCAATAAGCTATGACTCAAGAAAAATGTCAAAAGAATTTAGTATGCAAACTGCACTTATATTATGCGCAAATGGAATAAAAGCATATTTATTTGAAAATTTAAGACCAGTTCCAGAATTATCATTTGCAATTAGAAATTTAGGTTGTACAGCAGGAGTCATGATTACTGCAAGTCATAATCCACCAAAATATAACGGATATAAAGTATATTGGGATGATGGTGCACAAATTGTTAGTCCAAGAGATAAAGATATAATTACTAAAGTAAGAAATGTTGAAAGTTTTAATGAAATAAAAGAAATTTCAGAAGAAGAAGCCATAAGTAAAGGCTTATTAAAATTTGTGGGAAAAGAAATGGATGAAAAATATTTAGATATACTTAAAAAATCTGTCATAAACCCAGAAATCATGAAAGAAGAAGGGAAAAAATTAAAAGTAGTATATACACCATTACATGGAACAGGTAATACTTTAGTTGAAAATTTATTAAAGCAACTAGGTATGGAAAATGTATATGTCGTTCCAGAACAGAAAGAACCAGATGGTAATTTTCCAACAGTAGATTATCCAAATCCAGAAGATCCTAAAGCATTTAAATTAGCTTTAGAATTAGCCAAAAAGGAAAATGCTGATGTAGTTTTAGCAACAGATCCAGATGCTGATAGACTAGGAATTTTTGCTAAAGATGCAAAAACAGGACAATATATGGAATATACAGGAAATATGTCAGCACTATTAATTGCAGAATATAGAATCTCACAAATGAAGGAAAAAAATATATTACCAAAAGACGGAATGATAATTACTACTATAGTTTCTTCTAATTTAACAAAAGCAATAGCAGAAAATTATAATTTAGAATGTATAGAAGTTTTAACAGGTTTTAAGAATATTGGCGCTATTATGAAGAAAGCAGAAGAAAATAAAGATAAAACATATGTGTTTGGATTTGAAGAAAGTTATGGATGTTTAATTGGGGATTATGCAAGAGATAAAGATGGAATTGCAGCAGTAATGGCTCTTTGTGAAGCAGCATGCTATTATGCGTCAAAAGGAAAAACCTTATGGGATGCAATGCTAGATATTTATGAAAAATATGGTTATTACAAAGAAACGCAAGTTTCAATAGTAAGAGAAGGAGCAAAAGGTGCACAAGAAATAAAGGACATGATGACAAAAGTAAGAGAAACAGATATAGATAAAATTGGAGATTATAGAGTATTAACTTTTAAAGATATAGATAAAGATGTTGTTAAAAATATAGAAACAGGAGAAATTACTAAAACAGGACTTCCAAAATCAAATGTTTTATATTATGAATTAGAAAATAATAGTTGGTGTTGTATAAGACCTTCAGGAACAGAACCAAAAATTAAATTATATATGGGAATAAAGGGAAAAACAGATGAAGATGCAAAAATAAAATTAGAAAATTTAAAAAATGCAATGATGAAAATAGTACAATAAAATTATAAATAAAAATATCTTAAAATTAGAAAAAGCAGTAAAATATTTTTATCTAATTATAAGATATTTTTATTTTTAACATAATATAATTATTTTTTCCATTCATCAATATTTCTTTGAATTGCTCCAAATAGGTTAACTCTAAGCATAGGTATATCTTTTGATAATGATATAATTAAATTTTTCATATCTTCCCTTTTAGAAATGCCATCCATTGGACAAACTTTTTTCATGACTTCAATATTATTTTTTCTAACAAATCTTTTAATTTCTTTTTCAGGAGTATATACTAGAGGTCTAATTAAAGTTATCTTAGAACGATCCATATAACTTACAGGTGCGAAAGTTCCAATACTTCCTGTATATAGAAGATTTAGTAAAAAAGTTTCTAGTACATCATCTTGATTATGTCCTAAGGCAATCTTATTACATCCTTCCCTTATAGCTATAGAATTTATAATTCCTCTACGTAAATTAGCACATAGAGAACATGGATTTTTTTCTTTTCTAATATCAAAAACAATTTCTTTTGCATTGCTTTTTTCAATAAATAATGGAATATTTAAATTAGAGCAAATATTATTTAAAAAATTAGTATCAAAAAATTCAAATCCGGGATTTATACTTATTGCTATTATTTCAAATTTTTTAGGATAAAATCTTTGAAGATTTTTAAATCCATTTAGCATAGTAATTGAATCTTTTCCTCCAGATAAACAAATAGCAATTTTATCATTTTCTTCTATCATTTTATATTCTTCTATAGCCTTTCTCATATGGCTTAATATTCTTTGCATTTTAATCACCAATAATATTATATCAGAAATGTCAAGAGGTTGATTTTTATGAATAAATATATTATAATATAAAAGTATTTAATGTGCTTATAGCTCAGCAGGATAGAGCAGTCGCCTCCTAAGCGACCGATGGGGGTTCGAGTCCCTCTAGGCACACCAAAATTTATAAATATAAAGAAAGATGATTTTATGCAAGAAAAATTTATGCAGGAAGCATTAAAAGAAGCAAAAAAAGCATACGAAAAAATGGAAGTACCAGTAGGATGTGTAATAGTTAAAGATAATAAAATAATAGCAAGGGCACATAATTTAAAAGAAACAAAATTTGATACAACAAAGCATGCGGAAATATTAGCTATACAGAAAGCAAGTAAAAAATTAAAATCATGGAGATTATTAAATTGCGAAATGTATATTACATTAGAACCTTGTTCAATGTGTGCAGGTGCAATAATTAATTCTAGGATAAAAAAAGTATATATAGGTGCATTAGATGAAAAAACTGGAGCAGCAGGATCTGTATTAAATTTGTTTGAAGATTATTGTTTTAATCATAAAGTAGAAATAGAAAAAAATGTTTTAAAAAATGAATGTGAAGAAATTTTAAAAAATTTTTTTAAAGAATTAAGGGTTATTAAATCTAAAAAATAATACATTTTATTTTTATTTGGAGGAAAAATGTTGCAAAAATTAAAAAATTTCATGAATAAAAAATATTTTCATATTAGTATGCTGATTGTTATATTAACTATAATAGTATTTTCTGCGGGATTATTAATTTTAAAATATAATGTTGAAGGCGAAACCAATATGCCATTTAACTTAACGAAAATATCAGTTATAAGTTCAGTGGAGGGAATTGATAAAGATTCAGGGGAAAATAAATGGGCTTTTGATATATATCAAAACAATGATATATATATATATATTGATAAAAATGAAAAATATAAACAAACAGAAGCAATAAAAACCATTTTAATAAATAATTTTAAATATGAAGGTAAAAATATAGGAAATATAAATATATATAAACCAGATACAGAAGAGGAAAATGTTGTTTTTAAATATAAAGAAGAAAATAAAACTTCAAATTTAGAATATGTAGGTGAAATGGTAAATGATATAAAAACAATGCAGATTTCAAATCAAGGTGGAATTATAGCATTTAGGTGTTCAAATGATAAAGTTGCAGAATATATTTCTAATGAAGAAACAATAGCACATAATGAATTATTAAAAAAAGCTAATATATCAAATGAACAAATTAAATTTAATTTAAAATTTGATTTAACAATAATTTTAGAAAATGGAAAAGAATATAAAACTACGATAAGTTTGGATTTGCCAGTAGAAGATGTTGTGAATTCTGGTACTACTTCAAAGGAATATGTTGATATGGAACAATT
>CALXZW010000101.1 GCA_944393345.1 uncultured Clostridia bacterium | reverse complement strand
TTACCAGAAGATGTACAAATAGCATTGTATAGAACAATTCCTGGATTAGAAAATGCAGAATTTACTAGACCAGCATATGCTATTGAATATGACTGTATAGATCCATCAAATTTAAAATTATCTTTAGAGTATAAAAATATAAGTGGATTATTTATGGCGGGACAGATAAATGGAACTTCAGGCTATGAAGAAGCAGCGGCACAAGGATTAATTGCTGGAATAAATGCAACACAAAAAATTAAAGGAAAAGAACCATTAATATTAGATAGAACACAAGGATATATAGGAGTATTAATAGATGATATTGTTACAAAAGGAACAAATGAACCATATAGAATGATGACATCAAGAGCAGAATATAGACTTTTATTAAGACAAGATAATGCAGACTTGCGTCTGACAGAAATAGGGCATGAAATAGGTTTGATTACAGAAGAAAGATATAAAAAATTTTTAGAAAAAAGAAAAAATATTGAAAACGAAATTCAAAGGTTAAGAGATACAGTAGTAAAACCAGTAGAAGAAGTAAATAAGTTTCTTCGAGAACATCAAACGACTCAACTTTCAACCGGAACAAAAATGTCAGAACTATTAAAAAGAACAGAGTTAACTTACGAAGATTTAGAAATAATAGATAGAAATAGACCAATACTTACTATGCAAGAACAAGAAGAAGTAGAAATACAAATAAAATATGAGGGATATATAAAGATGCAAGAAGCTCAAGTAGAAAAATTTAAAAAGCTTGAAAAGAAGTTACTTCCAGAAAATATAGATTATGAAAAGATAAATGGAATAAGTTTAGAGGGGAGACAAAAGTTAAATAAAACAAAACCTCGATCAATAGGTCAAGCTTCTAGAATATCTGGAGTATCACCAGCAGATATATCTGTTTTACTTGTATACTTACAACAAAAAAATAGTGAGGAGAAATAATATGCGAATTGAGGAATTTAAAGAAAAAATTTTAAATGAATGTGCCAAAATTAATATTGTATTAAATGATATTCAAATATCACAATTTTACAATTATATGTGTCTAATTTTAGAATGGAATGGAAAAATAAACCTAACAGCAATAACTGAGCCAAATGAGATAATACTTAAACACTTTATAGATTCCATAATGATAAGTAAATACATACAAAAAGATGAAAATTTAATAGATGTAGGAACAGGAGCAGGATTTCCAGGGATTCCTGTAAAGATAATAAGAGAAGATATAAATATTACACTAATAGATTCTTTAAATAAAAGGATAAATTTTTTAAATCAAGTTATAGATAAATTAAAATTAAAAAATATCAATGCTATACATGCTAGAGCAGAAGAAATAGGAAAAATGCAACAGTATAGAGAGAAGTTTGATTATGCTACTTCAAGAGCAGTAGCAAATTTATCAACATTATCGGAATATCTTTTACCTCTTGTAAAAGAAAATGGAGAAGCAATATGCATGAAATCACAAGATATAAATCAAGAAATAAATGAAGGAAAAAAAGCAATTTCTGTTTTAGGTGGAAAAATAACAAAGATTGATAAGTTTAATTTATCGGATAGCGATATAAAAAGAAGTATAATAGTAATAAAAAAAATTAATAAAACACCTTTACGATATCCAAGAAAAGCGGGAATACCAAGTAAAGAACCAATTAAATAAAAAAGATAGGCAATTTTTTCCTATCTTTTTTAAATTTTTTATAAAAATTTAAAAAATACATTGACAATTTGAATTTGTTTTTATATTATTATAGTGTACAAAAAAGTAAACCTAAAGATAAAAATTAACCAAAATGGAGGCGGAAAAATTGGGAAAAGTCATATCTGTAGCAAACCAAAAAGGTGGAGTAGGAAAAACTACTACAACAGTAAATTTAGCAACATTATTAGCAAAAAAAGGACGAAAAGTTCTCATAATAGATGCAGATCCACAAGGAAATGCAACAAGTGGATTAGGTGCAGAAAAAGATGTAGAATATTCAACATATGATATTTTAGTAAATGATGTGAGTTTTGATGAAGTTATACAAGATACAATTATAAAAAATTTAAAAATATGTCCTTCTAATATGAATTTGGCAGGAGCAGAGGTTGAATTAGTTTCAATGATGTCAAGAGAACAGAGATTAAAAGAAAAATTAGAAGAATATAAAGAAAAATTTGATTATATTTTAATAGATTGCCCTCCATCATTAGGATTAATTACATTAAATGCATTTACAGCATCTAATAGTGTGTTGATACCAGTTCAATGCGAATATTTTGCCTTAGAAGGTTTAGGACAGTTGATTAATACTATAAATTTGGTAAAAAAACATTTAAATAAAGAGATTTATATAGAAGGTGCATTACTTACAATGTATGATATAAGAACTAATTTATCAAATCAAGTAGTTAAGGAAGTAAAAAAATATTTTGATAATAAAGTTTATAAAACAGTTATACCAAGAAATGTTAGAGTTAGTGAAGCACCAAGTTATGGAATGCCAATAACAGAGTATGATCCACGTTCTAAAGGAGCAAAAAGTTATACTAAATTTGCCAAAGAATTTTTAAAAATAAATGAGGAAGAAAGAAAAGCAAAGCATATGATGTAATTTTTATATTTTAAATAAAAATATTTTATTTAGGGAGGAATAAGTATGCCAAAAATGACAGGATTAGGAAAAGGGTTAGATGCATTATTTGGACCAGTACCACAGGAAGAACAAATCCAAGATAATGATACATTAAAAAATTTGAATATAGTAGAAGTTGAACCTAATAGAGAACAACCTAGAAAAAATTTTGATCAAGAGGCATTGGAAGAATTAGCAAGTTCAATAAAAGAATATGGATTAATTCAACCGATAGTTGTAACAAAAAAGGAAGGGTACTACAGTATAATAGCAGGAGAAAGAAGATGGAGAGCATCTAAAATAGCAGGTTTAACAGAAATTCCTGCTATAATAAGAGAAGACAATGAAAAGATAAATTCTGAAATTTCTTTAATAGAAAATATGCAAAGAGAAGATTTAAATCCTTATGAAAAAGCAGTAGGAGTAAAAACACTGATGGATAAATATAATATGACACAAGAAGAAATTGGCAAAAAAATTGGAAAAAGTAGAAGTACTATTGCTAATACAATAAGAATATTAAACTTAGAGCCAAGGGTATTAGAAATGGCAAAAGAAGGTAAAATTTCAGAAGGACATTGTAAAGCATTACTTGCAATTACTGATCCAGAAAAACAATATTTAGCTGCTGTTCAAATGTTAGAAAGAGGAACTTCAGTAAGGCAAATGGAGAAAAAAGCGAAGATAAAAGAAACTAAAGAGGAACAACAAAGAAATCATATTTTATATAAAAATATAGAAGATAGTTTTCAAGGATTTTTTGGAACAAAAGTAAGATTAGATCCAGGAAAAAGAAGAGGAAAAATAATAATTGAATATACATGTAATGATGATTTAGAGAGAATATTAGGATTAATAAATAATTAATTAAAATATATTATAGTATTTTAGACTTAGGAAAGAAGGGATGAAAAGTGGATACTATATTTGAGTTTATAAAAACAGAAAGTTTTTTAATTATAATAGCAGTTATAATCATAATATTATTAATAGGATTTATTACTGTAATAATAAGTTTAAATAAACTAAATAAAAAGTATAAAAAATTTCTAGAAAAATTAGGAAATGGAAAAAACTTAGAAGAAGATTTAGAAAATTTTATGTATAAAACAGCAAGGGTGGAAAAGCAAAATGCAGAAATAATTGAAAATATAAAAAATATAAGTTCTGATATGGCAAAATGTATTCAAAAAATTGGTATAGTAAGATATAGTGCATTTAAAGATACAGGTAGTGATTTGAGTTTTGCATTAGCATTGTTAGATGAAAATAATAATGGTGTTGTTTTGAATGGTATATATTCAAGAGAAATGTCCAATATATATGCAAAACCAGTGGAAAATGGAAAATCAACATATACTATATCTGAAGAAGAAAATAAAGCAATACAAAAAGCAATAACTTCTAATGA
>CALXZW010000100.1 GCA_944393345.1 uncultured Clostridia bacterium | reverse complement strand
GCTTTATTTGCAGGAACTTTGTTTAGAATGTATTCAATGTATGCGGAAAAAAAACATTGGAAAATCGAAGTGTTAAATGAAAACGAAACAGGGCTTGGAGGCTATAAAGAAATTTCTTTTATGATTACTGGAAAAGGAGTATATAGTAGGTTAAAATTCGAAAGCGGTGTGCATAGAGTACAAAGAGTTCCAGACACAGAAAGTAGTGGTAGAATTCATACTTCTACAGCGACAGTTGCAGTTCTTCCAGTTGTAGAAGATGTAGAAATTGAAATAAATCCTTCAGATATAAAGATGGAAGTTTTCAGAGCATCAGGGGCAGGAGGACAACATATTAACAAGACGTCATCAGCTGTAAGATTGATACATGAACCAACAGGAATTGTGGTAGAATGTCAAACAGAAAGATCACAATTTCAAAATAAAGATAATGCAATGAGAATGTTAAGAACGAAATTGTATGAAATAGAAAAGCAAAAACAAGATAGTGAAGTTGCCAATGCAAGAAAAACTCAAGTTGGTTCAGGAGATAGAAGTGAAAAAATAAGAACATATAATTATCCGCAAGGAAGAATAACTGATCATAGAATTGGAATGAGTATATATCAAATGGAAAACTTTTTAAACGGAGATATAGATGAAATGATAGATAACCTAATTGCAGCAGATAGAGCAGAAAAGTTAAAAGGTGAAGAAGAGTAAAAAATTATAAGCAGATATTTTATAATACTGCTTATTTTATTTTGTATCATAAAAGTGTAATAAAAAAAATATGAATAAATAAATTAATAATAATGAAAATATTTATAGGAGATGATTATGGAAATATTAAAAATAACTTTAATTGGATTATTTTTTGGTACTTTTGGAACTACAATAGGCGGAATTATTGGAATTATGCTAAAAAAGCCATCAAACAAATTATTAAGTTTTATATTATCATTAGCGTCAGGACTTATGATGTCAATAATATGTTTTGATTTAATACCAGAAGCAATAGAAATAGGAAATATGTTTTATACAATTTTTGGCATAGTATCTGGAATTGTTACCATTATATTATGTGATATATTGGTACAAAAAAAATTTAATAAAGATATAAGAGAAGAACAAAGTAGTTTATTAAAAGCAGGAATAATAATATCTATGGGTCTTGCAATTCATAATTTCCCAGAGGGGCTTGCAATAGGAACAGGGGTTGGAGCATCTTTAAAATTAGGGATAAGTTTAGCGATAGCTATATGTTTTCATGATATACCAGAAGGAATATTCCAAAGTAGACACCAATGGAAATATGCTAGATAAAAGAAATTTGAATTCGAAATTAAATATTTAATATTATAAAAAATACTCTTACGGATATTATAAGAGTATTTTTCTATGGTTCTATAATAAAGTTATGTTGTGATATTGTTTTCTTCTAAATAATTTTTTATATTATTTATATCTTTTTTATCTTTAGTTAAGTTTTTTTTATTTTAAAATTTAAAATAGTTTGTGAATCTTCTAAATTATATTTTTATGCTATTTCGACTTTAAAATCTTCTTTTTTATCTACAACAATTTCTAAATTATCATTTATTTTATAAAAGATATATTTATTTTTCTTTTCTTCCGTTAAATTATATTTTTTTATTTGTCTAAATAATTCTTGAGATATGCACAAATTTAAATTATTAGCCTCTTCTCTTATGCTTCTAAAAATAAATGAGGCACTAGACAACACATAATATTTATCTTTTGGCAAATTCAACGCTTCCAGGAAATTTAATAATTCTGTTTTTTCATATAGAATCTCCTAAAAAATTAAATATATCTATATAATACTATTATGCAGACATAAATTTTAGATTAAAATAAGTAAAATTAAAAGAAAATATGGTATAATGTATTAAAGTTTAAATAAGTGAAATAAAAGATGTAAGGTAAGGAGGTACTTATGAATGAAAAAATTTGAAATAGAATTGACAAATGGAAAGTTAATTCCTTCAATAATAACTAATGAAGAACTAATATTTGGTGTTACTGCAATTGCAATAGGAATGAAAAATGATTACATAGATATTTCAAGCAATGTAGGTAAATTAGAAGAAGTTTATGCAAAACATCCACTAACAAATGAAATATTACCAGTTATTGTACTAGACAATGATATATTAGAGGAAAATTCAATGATGCTAGTACCAGCTCATATTCAAGAACATTTTGAATTAGCCCAAAAGTTTAATTTACCATATAAACAAGTTGTTGCACCTTATTTTAAAGGTACAGGGGAAGAAAGTCTAAACCCAATTGTCGAAACTAAATTTAGGACTAGTATTATAGCCGTTATAAAAAATGAAGAAGATAATGCTTATCTTTGTGTTGATGCGTTAAAAAGAAATTGTAAATCATTTGTACTTGGAGGAATAGAAGAAGGTGAAACTCCAGAAGAAGCAGCAGTTAGAGAAGTTAAAGAAGAAACAGGGTATGTCGATATTACAATTAATAGAAAAAGTATTTTTGAATTACATAATCATTTTTATGCTACGTATAAAGGAGTAAATAGATATGCCATTTTATATGTTATATTTGGAACATTAAACTCTAAAAAGAGAGAAAAAATTTCTGATGATGAATTTAATAAACAAAAAGCTATATGGATAAAGAAAGAAAATTTGAAGGATTTTCTGACAGTTAATAATAATGTGTTTGTAAACAATTATCTTTTAGATGGAGATTTTGCTTATGAAGGTGATGGAGTAATGATTAATTCTGGAAAATTTAATAGAAAATTAAGAAGTGAGGTACAAAATAAATTATGTCAAAAAAGATAACAATAGACGGTTTTAATGGAACAGGAAAGACTACACTTGCTAAAGCATTAGCAAAGAGGCTAGACTTTACATATATGAGTACAGGAATAATCTTTAGAAGTTTATCATATTGTTTAATAAAAGATGAAATAGACGTTAAAGACATAGAAAAAATCGGTCAAACATTTGAAAATATGCAGCTTAAGATACCAAACAATAAGAATAAATCAGTTGTGGTAAATGAAGAAAATGTAACAGAAAAAATCATGGATATGCAATATGCCATTTTAGCTAGTAAAATTTCAAATAATGATTTATTACAATCGATGGTAAGAGATTATATTAGGAAATATGCAGAAGACAAAGATATAATTATAGATGGGCGTGATACAAGTAGATTACTATTTCCAAATGCAGATTTAAAGTTAGCTTTAATTGCTGACATTGAAGTTAGAGCGAAGAGAAGAATGGAACAAAATAAGAAATCAACATATACATTACAACAAACAATTAAGCAAATTAATGAAATAGATAATAAACTTATACAAACAAATTGTATTCCACCAGTAGATGCTATTGTAATTGATACTACAAGACTTAGACCAGAAGATGTTTTGGATAAAGCAATGAAAATATGTAGAAATAAAAATATACATAGAGAAATTTAAAAAGAAGAATTTACTAGATGAATTATGTATGCTAAAAATTTAAAACCATATTTAAATCTAAAGAATATGGATAACAAAATTAATATGTATATGAGTCTAAAATGTCCTTTTTTAGTAGTTTTGCAACTCTAAAAATAGGACATTTTTAAAATCCTCAAATCAAGTTATTTTAAGTATTATGTCGATTTTTAGGATAAATTTAACTAAGGAGGGTAGGTGTATGAGAGCGTAGGCTATCATATTTCTACCCAAGTCCCATTTAGTGAAAAATTTATGAAAAATTAATATTATGGTCGGATTTCCTTGTAAAAATGTAAGTATATATAATAGGAGGCAAAGTAAAATTATTTCGAAATTAAGGTAGGATTTTTGAGTCAAAGTTATATAGGTATTGTATAAAAATAAATTTTTTAAAAAAATTTAAAAATTAAAGTAGAAAAATTTAAAGTAAACCAATGTATATATAATAGAAGGATTTTAAAATTTGCCAATATAAATAAAGAAGGAGAGGTGGTTTATATGCTTATTAAAATAAAATGAAAGTATAAGTTATGTGTCCTTCAAATTTTAACTCTTCACATTAACAATATATATGTTTAAAGCCAGAATAATAGAATTTATTAAGCATATATATTGAATAAATCATTTAGAATCACATCGTTGAAAAATAATTACAATTTTGACGTTGTCAAAC
>CALXZW010000099.1 GCA_944393345.1 uncultured Clostridia bacterium | reverse complement strand
AAACCAGTTGTAAAAGCACATGGAAGTAGTGATAAACTATTATTTGAATATACTATTATTCAAGCAGAAAAATTTGTAGAAAATAAAGCAGTAGAAAAAATGATTGAAGAATTTGAAAAACAAAGAAACAATTAAATTAAATAATAAAATTGATTTGACTTATTAGTATAAAATTAAAAATATTTATTAAATTACTTGACAAATATATAAACATATAATATAACTGAAATATAAAAAATGAATATATCAAATGAATAAATCATTTGCAAACTTGAGAGGAGGTGAACTCTAGCGATGAGTTCAGAAGAAGTATTAGAAAAAGTAAAAGGAATAATTGTTGAACAATTAGGTGTAGCTGATTCAGCAGTTACAATGGAAGCATCTTTTATAGATGATTTAGGAGCAGATTCTCTTGATATAGTTGAATTAGTTATGGCTATAGAAGAAGAATTTGATATGGAAATACCAGATAGCGATGCTGAAAAAGTTGCTACAGTTGGAGATGTTGTTGAATACATAAAAGAAAATGCAAAATAGAGTTTATTAAATAATAATAAATTTATCGTTGCAAAAAATAAGAGATATATGAAACTAAAATTCGTATATCTCTTATTTTTTAGAATAAATAAGACAAACTGTTTTTATAATTCAAGATAAAATCATTTAAATAAAACAATATATTTTTTTTATCAATATTATTTTTAATATGCACATTACAGTGATCAATATTAGAATTATTTAGTAAAACATTTAGAGTTCCTATTTTAGTATCAGAAGATATAGGAGCAGATAAATGCATATTTATATCATAAATTATTTCTATGTCATTTATTTCATCTTTTTTTATAGGTATTATTGGATTAGAGGGGGCAGATATATACAAATTAATATTTTGAGTTATACCTTTTTCAATATAGAATAAATTAGAATTATTGGATATCCAATGATTAAAACCTTCATCTATTTTAGTTTTTAGATTAATATAAGTAAAGGTTTTAAAAGTATATTCTATCAATTTTATACTATCTTTAGTTCTGAAATTTTTAGTATCTGCACCGAGAACAACACAAATAATATCCATCTCATTTCTTTTGCATGCAGTAACTAAACATCTATTAGCTCCATTTGTGAATCCAGTTTTAATACCATAAACACCATCTAAATTACCAAGCAATTCATTTGTATTTGATAAGTTCTTACTATACCCGTTTATATTAATAGTATAATACTTTGTTCCAACAATTTGTTTAAAAGTTGAGTTATTCAATGCATAATCAGATAAAATTGCAAGTTCGTATGCAGTAGTGTAGTGATTATCTGAATCTAAGCCATGAGGTGTTTCAAAATTAGTATTTTTTAGACCTAAATCATTGGCTTTTTTATTCATAAGGACTGCGAAATTTTCAACACTTCCAGAAACTGTTTCTGCTAATGCAACAGCAGCATCATTACCAGAGCAAAGCATTAGCCCATATAAAAGATTTTTTATGGTAATTTTATCTCCAGTTTTTAATCCTAATCTAGATCCACCAGTATTAGCAGCTTTTTTAGATACTTCAACAGTAGTATCTAAGTTCATGTTTTCAATCACTAAAATTGCAGTCATAATTTTTGTTGTTGAAGCCATTTTTACTTTTTTATTTTCATTTTTTCCATATAAGATATATTTGCTTTTTCTATCAATGACTACACAAGCTCTTGAATTTAAATCTAATGACGATTCAGATGTATTCGAAACTTCGTAAGAAAAATCATCTAAATTAGTAGAATTTTCTTCATAATCAATATCATCAGCCAAAACATAAGAAAAATTAAATAAAAACAAAAGTATTGAAATTAATAAAGAAGTTTTAATTATATATTTTTTTCCAATCATAAAATCACCTATATAAAATATATGAAGATAATGAGGTAATATGAATATTATAACATAACAAAAAAACTTAGGGGAATAAATAAAAGTAAGGATTAATTCACATAAATATTGATTTTGACTTAAAAATGTAATATAATTGTAATGTAATAACAAAGAAAGTGTAGTACCTAAAAATCAACAATCCCTAGCTCTATAGCAATTAGGAAAAAAGTGTAAAAAATATATTATGATAATGCTATTGACTAAAAAAATATATATAGTAAAATAGAGTATAGAGATAATATTAATAAGGAGAGAATTGTATGAATCTAACAAAAAAACTTTTAATAATAGTAATTATGACAATTTTTATTGCATTGAGCATATTACCGATAATTTCTAATGCAGCAATTGCATCAACACCATTAATATTAGGAATTACTGAATTAAGAACAACTAGTACACCTAATATGGGATATGCTATAGGAGATCCTAATCCAAATGGAGAAACAGGCGCAGCAGCTAAAATATGGAATATAGTAAAATATAATAGTATGGAAGAAGAAACATTTGAAGAAGCTAATATATATTGTGCAAAAGCAGGTGTAGGTTTTTCAGATACAAGAAAAAAAGCAGCTTATGATATTTTCTTTGATTTAAAAACAGAGCGAGAAGAAATAGAAAATCAAAATGATATTTTAAAATCAATAGTAACCGGAAAAATAGATTTAGAAAATGGAGAAAATGTAGAAAAATATCATGCAATTTTAGCATTAATAGATATGATATATTTAGATAAAGTATCGACAGAAGAAGAGAAAACACAATTATTGGAAAATGCAAATATTTATGCAGATCAATGGAGCGCACAATTAACTATAGATGATATAGAAGCAGTACAACAAGCCGCTTTATGGTATTTTACAAATTATGGTGAAGAAGAAGGAAAATATGATAAAACAGAGAATACAGATTGGCTTAACTATACTTTAGATGGAAAAACATATAATACATTAACTACATATAATCCTACAGGGGTTGAACCAAATAGAAGTGAAGGAGCACAACGACAAATCCAAGCAGAAATGTTATATAAATATTTAATAAAAGCGGCTAAAGAAAATGCAGTTAATTATGAAAATATTGAAACATCTGAAGGTGTACCTGCAAAATTAGAAACAACAAGTTTAGCTTATCAAGAAGTCGATAGTAACTATGTATTTGGACCAATAAAGATAACACAAACAAATAGTATACCATATACACTTGATTTTGTGGTTGAAAATAATGGAACTGAAACTTCTGATTACATATTATTAAACAAAGATATGGAGCAAGTACAAGAGGGAACAACAGTAAAAGATTTAGTAGGTCAAGAATTTTACTTTTCTCTTCCAAAAGATGTTGTTACAACAGTATCTGTAAAAATAAATATAAAATATAGTGATACAAAAATAACTTTATGGGCATCATCAACAAATGCTGAAGAACAACCAGTTGTAATTCCAGAAAAAACAATGAAAGAAATCCCTTATGAATTAACAGTTACACCAGGAAAGAAAAATTTTGATTTGGCATTAAGAAAATATATAACAAAAATAAATGGAACAGACATAAAAATTTCAAGAGTTCCAAATATTGATGAAGCAACATTAGAAAGTGGAACAACAGCAACATATAAACATAGAAAAGATCCATTAGTAGTTAAGACAGGTGATAAAGTAACATATAAATTAACAATATACAATGAAGGTGAAAAAGAAGGAAGAGCTACTAAAATAGTAGATCAACTTCCAGCAGGTTTAAAATTTACGCAAGTATTAAGTGGAAATTTTGAATTAGAAAGTTATAATAAAGAAACAGATAATAGACTAACATTAAAAAGAATAGATTCAAATCAAGAAAATTTACCAAAATATGAAAAAGGAAATTTAAGCTCAGAAACTATAGAAATAGAATGTGAAGTAACAGCAACGCCAGATGAAGCAAATACAAAAGTTTTAACAAATGTAGCTTGGATATCAGAAGAATATGATGCAGAATCTGGAGAAACAATAACAAATACACCTGGAAAAGATATAGATTCAGAACCATCAACAATCCCAGATGTAAATAAAGACAATATGGATACATATATAGGAAATGGTAATAAAGAAGATTTAACAGATTCAAATTATTATTATAAAGGCCAACAAGATGATGATGACTTTGAAAAAATTATATTAATGCCAGAAAGTTTTGACTTAAAATTAATAAAAAGAATAGTAGCAGTGAATAATCAAAATGTAACAGAAAGAATAAAAGATGTAGATGTAAGTAAATTAAATACA
>CALXZW010000098.1 GCA_944393345.1 uncultured Clostridia bacterium | reverse complement strand
AAATATGATATACTATACATATTCAAGAAGTATATAAAAATTAGAAGAAAGGAGAGAGAGATTTTAAATCTCCATAAAATAAATGTCAAAACCAATAGTAGCAATAATAGGAAAACCAAATGTAGGTAAATCAACTTTTTTTAATTATTTAGCAGGAAGTAGAATATCTATAGTTCAAGATACTCCAGGAGTGACAAGAGATAGAATATATGCAGAAACTAATTGGAGAGGAAGAAATTTTACATTAATAGATACAGGAGGAATAGAACCAGAGTCTGAAGATATTATTCTTTCGCAAATGAGAGAACAAGCTAATTTGGCAATAAATATGGCAGATGTAATAATATTTTTAACTGATGCTAAACAAGGTGTTACGTCTGCAGATAAAGAAATAGCATTAATGCTTAAAAAATCTGGAAAACCTATAGTTTTAGTTTGTAATAAAGTTGATGATTTTGAAAGAGATAAAGATAATATATATGAATTTTATAACTTAGGTATAGGTGATCCTAATCCAATATCAGCAACAAATGCATTAGGTATAGGTGATGTATTAGATAAAATATATGAATCTTTTCCAGAAAAAACAGAAAAGGAAGAAGAAGAAAATATAATAAAAGTAGCAGTGATAGGAAAACCAAATGTAGGAAAATCATCTTTAATAAATAAAATTTTAGGAGAAAATAGAGCAATTGTAAGTGATATTGCAGGAACTACAAGAGATGCTATTGATTCAGAATTTCAAAATGAAAAAGGAAAATATGTATTTATTGATACAGCAGGATTAAGAAGAAAAAGTAAAATAAAAGAATCAATTGAAAAATTTAGTATTATGAGAACACTTCTTGCAATAGAAAGAGCAGATGTATGTTTGATGCTAATAGATGCTTTAGAAGGTGTAACAGATCAAGATGCAAAAATTGCTGGTGAGGCACATGAAGCAGGAAAAGGTATAATAATTGTAGTAAACAAATGGGATGAATACGAAAAAGAAACAGGTTCTTTAGAAGCGTATAAAAAAGAAATATATAATAAACTTTCATATTTATTTTATGCGCCTATAATATTTATATCTGCCAAAACTGGGCAAAGAGTACATAAATTATTTGATTTAATAAATAGTGTAAACGAGAAAAACAGTATAAGAGTCTCTACTTCAACATTAAATCAAGTAATAAATGAAGCTATTGCTATAGTTCAACCACCTACAGACAAAGGAAAAAGATTAAAAATATTTTATGGGACACAAGCTTCTACTAAACCTCCAACTTTTGTAATATTTGTAAACAATAAAGAATTATTTCATTTTTCTTATGAAAGATACTTAGTAAATCAAATAAGAAAAGAATTTGCATTAGAAGGAACACCAGTAAGAATAATAGTAAGAGAAAAAAATGAAAAGGATGTTTAAAAAATGAAAAGAGGGATAATATGAAAAGAAGTTATGAAAGAGTATTAAGTACAGGAAAAGAATATTTAGATTGGCTGAGAAAAAATCCAGGAGAAAAACCTGTAGCAACAATAGTGAGAGAAGGAAGAATTTTTTTAAGAGATGAATTAACAAAAGAAGAATTAGAAGAAGTAAGAATAGCCTCTAAATATAATCATTCATTAGTGAAAACTTTTGTAAACGATAATAGTGACAATTTAATTGAAGGAGTGCCAGATGAGTATAAAGATGAAATGAAAAAAGTAGTAGCCCAAATACGAAATTTATTAGAAATAGTAAAAGTAAATAAAGAAAAAGAAAAAACTAATAAAAAGGAAAATAAAAAAACAAAAGCGGAAAAAAAGCAAGAATGGCTTTTACAATATTTAAATTATTGGTTACAGAAAGAAAGAAGAATTCCAAAATCGAATTTAGGAGAGTTACCTCAAGAACAACTAGAAAATAGATTTGCAATACAACTTAGGCAAGAAGGAATTTGGGATATGGTATATGGGGATAAAGAAGTTCCTAAACATTTAGAAGAATTAATGCAGGGAATAAAAGGAAAAATTAGAGAAATAAACTCAAAAGATAATAAAGAAATAGGAGGAAAATAAAATGGTTATATATATAATTATGGCGTTAATTGCTTATGCGATAGGAAGTGTGAATTTTTCAGTTATTATTAGTAAAAAAATGGCTGGATTTGATGTTAGAGAAAAAGGAAGTGGAAATGCAGGAACAACAAATATGCTTCGTTCAGTAGGAAAAAGAGCAGCAGCAGTTACACTTATATGTGATATATTAAAAGGAGTAATAGCAATTGTGCTAGCAATAATATTAGGAAATGTTTTTAGTGATTTAAGTAAAGAATTATTATTGCAAATATCTGGTATAGCTGTTGTACTTCGGACATACATTTCCAATATTTTTTGGATTTAAAGGTGGAAAAGGAGTTGCAACATCATTAGGAATATTACTTATGAGTAATTGGCAAATAGGCTTAATTTGTTTAGTATTTGCATTAGCATTAATGATTTTAACTAGAATGGTTTCATTAGGTTCATGTGCGGCAGCAGTTTTATTTCCTGTTTTAACATTATTTATAAATGATAATTATACAGTATTATCAGATGGAAAAAATGGAAATGTATATTTTATATATAGTGTAATATTAGCTATAATTGTATTATATAATCACAGAAGTAATATAAAAAGAATAATGAATGGAACAGAAAATAGAATAAGTTTAAAAAAATAATAATAAAATATAAAGAGAAAATAACAAAAAGGAGCAAAAGATAATGAAAAACATAGCAATTATTGGAAGCGGGAGCTGGGGAATAGCATTGGCAATGCATTTAGCAAGAATAGGAAACAATATAAAAGTATGGTCATTTGACGAAGAAGAAAAAAATTTAATAAATAATGAAAAAAAATGTAAATTTTTACCTAGTATAACATTATTAGAAAATATAATATGTTCAAATGATTTTGAAGAAGTAATAAAAGATACAGATTTTATTTTACATGTAACACCATCTAAATTTACGAGGGAAACATTCAGACAATATAAAAAATATGTGGGAGAAAAACCAGTAATAATATGTTCTAAAGGATTTGAAAAAGAATCATTAAAAACATTAGACGAAGTAATAAAAGAAGAATTACCAAGTGTAAAATTAGGTGTCTTATCAGGACCAAGTCATGCGGAAGAAGTATCTATAGCAGTACCTACCGCTTTGGTCATAGCATCAGAAGAAAAAGAAATATTAAAAATGATTCAAGATACTTTTATGAATACAGAAATGAGAATATATACATCAGATGATGTTAAAGGAGTAGAGCTTGGAGGAGCTTTGAAAAATATTATAGCATTTTGTGCAGGAGTATCAGCAGGTATTGGATTAGGAGATAATACATTTGCAGCATTAATAACAAGAGGGTTAGGAGAATTAACAAGATTAGGAGTAGAATTAGGTGGTAGAAAAGAAACATTCTATGGATTGAGTGGTTTAGGTGATTTAATAGTAACTTGTCTTAGTGAACATAGTAGAAACAGAAAAGCAGGAAAATTAATAGGACAAGGAAAATCAATAGAGGAAACTAAAAAAGAAGTTGGAATGGTAATTGAAAGTATAGATAATATAGAAGTTGCTTATGAGCTTTGTAAAATACATAATGTAAATATGCCAATTGTAGAAAGCGTATATAAAGTATTATATGAAAGATTAGATCCACAAAAAGCAGTTGACGATTTAATGACAAGAGCGAAAAAAGCAGAGGATTAATGCTTTTTTAAATGTCCTTTTTGAAAAGTTCATTTTTAGGAATTTTTTCCTTTTAATCTACATTTCAAAAAGGACATTTAAATTATATTATGTATAACAAATAAAAATAAAGCAAATAATATATAGTAGGAGGAAATAAAAATGGAATTTTTAGATAAGTTAGGAAAAAAAGCTACAGAAGCATATAAGATTACAACAGATGCAACTTCAAAAATTGCTAAAGAAGCAAAAATAAAATTAAAAAAATCTGATTTAGAATCTCAAATAGAAGATATATATCAAGAGATAGGAGAAAGGATATATAAAAAATATCAACAAAATGAAGATTATAATATAGAAAAAGAATTAGAAGAACAATTAATAAATATAGACATATTGAAAGAAGAAATTGAAGATTTAACAAAAACAACATTAGAATTAAAAAATAAAAAACAATGTAAAAAATGTCATCAAGAAATAGATAAAGAAGATAAATATTGCAAAAA
>CALXZW010000097.1 GCA_944393345.1 uncultured Clostridia bacterium | reverse complement strand
TCTACTGGATAAACACTAACTTGTTTTTTATCTCTACCTTTTCTTTCAAATTTAACATTTCCATCTACTAATGCATATAGTGTGTCATCACTACCTTTTCCAACATTAACTCCAGGATGTACTTTTGTTCCTCTTTGTCTTACTAAGATATTTCCAGCAAGAACAAATTGTCCATCAGCTCTTTTTACTCCAAGACGCTTTGATTCACTCTCTCTACCGTTGTGGCTACTACCTTGTCCTTTCTTATGAGCCATGTTTTCTCACTCCTTTCGGTTTCAATCTCTATTTATATCGTTTTCTACATTTCAACTATGCTTCTACTTTTTCAGTAGCTTTTTTTGCTTCTGCTTTTTTAGCAGTTGTTTTTATTGATGTAATTTCTACTTTTGTATATGGTTGTCTATGTCCTTGTTTTCTTCTATAATTCTTTTTAGCTTTCATTTTGAAAACAATGATTTTTTTTGCTTTACCATGTGAAATTACTTTTCCTTCTACTTTAATACCTTTAACATAAGGGCTTCCTACTTGTACTTTTCCTTCTTCAGATACTAATATTACTTTATCAAAAGTAACTTTTTTTCCTTCTTCTACATCTAATTTTTCGAAAAATACAACATCACCTTCTGCTACTTTGTATTGTTTTCCACAACTTTCAATTACTGCGTACATTTAAAATGCACCTCCCTTATTTGTATACTCGCTAATCCTTAAATACAGGTAATTAAACTTAATTAATCTTTTTGAACCTTGACTAAGCGGATTACAGTTATTTATTTTAACACATATATATTTCTTTGTCAATTATTTTTTTACATTTCTACCCAAATAGATGTAGATTTTTCTTTTACTTTAAAGTTTCCATAACCATTTTCATCTATAGTTACTAGTTCATCACAATTTGCTAATGCATCTATAAATCTTTCACCTGCAAATTTCTGTCCTATATACATTCTTTTTTCTGCTGGACTTGCATTTGAAATTACCACTGCTAATCCTGATTTTATATGTTCTTCGTCACCTTCTCTAGTCCACCCTATACAATTTGCATTATCAAAATAGTTATTTTCATTTCCATAAGATTTCTCTTTTCGTAGTTTTGTTAACAACTCTATTTCTTTTATAGGTTCTATATTATTATGAGGTATTCCATACATATCACCATAAAAAATACAAGGATAGCCTTCATCTCTTAATAAAATTATACTATATGCTGCTATTTTAAACCATCTTTCAACAAAGCTTTCCAAACTTTGTCCTATTTGTGTATCGTGATTATCTACAAATGTAACCGCTTTACTCGGATTTTCTTTAGTTAGTGTTCCATCTAATATTTTGCTTAAATCATAATTACAATTTTTAGATGCATTATATAAATTATAATGTAATGGAACATCAAATAAAGAGATTTCACCTCTTGTTTCTTCTATATATCTATGTAACTTTGATATATCTCCACTCCAATATTCACCTACTGTAAATAATTCATCTTTCATTTCTTTTCTTAGAGTTTTTATCCACTCTCTATAAAAATTAGCATCTATATGTTTTACTGCATCTAATCTAAATCCATCAACATTTGTTAATTCTAAATACCATTTTCCCCATTTCAAACATTCTTCCACTACTTCTGGATTTTTAAAATCAATATCTGCTCCCATCAAATAGTCAAAATTTCCGAATTCTTCATCTACTGAATTACTCCAGTTTTTATCTTTGAATTTAAATATTGCTTTTTCATTTCTTTTATTATCAAAATCAATTCCCGCAAAATGAGTCCAATTCCATTCAAAATCTGAATATTTATTTTTTCTACCTGGAAAATTAAATTTAGTTGCTACTCTTACTATTTCTTGATTAGATATTGTTACATTATGATTTCCCCAATCAACTTTAGTCGCTGGTATTGTTTGTAACATATCTGCTCCCATTTTATGATTTAATACTATATCCGCATACACTTCTATTCCATTCTGTTGTAAAATTGAAATACAGTTTATGTATTCATCTTTCGAACCATATTTGGTTTTTATAGTTCCTTTTTGATCAAATTCTCCTAGATCATATAAATCATATACACCATATCCTACTTCATCTTTTCCCCCTATTCCTTTATATGCTGGTGGAAGCCATAAAGCTGTAATTCCTAACTTTGATATTTTTTCAGCATTTTTTGCTATATCATTCCATAAATTTTGTTTGCAATCCATATACCATTCAAAATATTGCATAATTATTCCATTTATTTTTTTCATTTTATTTTCCTCTTTTCCTATATTTTTTGTATTATAACATTAAAATTTATTTAATTCTAGATTTGACACATATTTTTTTATATTATATAATTTTTTTGGAAGGACTGTTGTTTATGGATATTATATTTGAAAGAAAAATTAATTATTATGAAACTGATAAAATGGGAGTTGTTCATCATTCAAATTATATAAGATTTCTCGAAGAAGCAAGATGTTTTTTCTTAGATAAAATAAATTTACCTTTTTCATTATTAGAGTCAAATGGTATAACTGTTCCTGTATTAAGTGTAAATTGTATTTATAAGAATCATGCAACTTTTGACGATGTATTATTAATTAAAGTATTTATAAAAGATTATTCTGGTGTGAGAATGACTATAAATTATGATGTAAAAGACAAAAAAACAGGCAAAACAGTAATTATTGCAGAAACAAAGCATTGCTTTACTAATAAAAATTTGAAACCAATAAATTTAAAAAAACTTAACCCTGAATTCAATAAAAAATTTCTTGATATGACCATTGGGGATGTTTCCTAATGGTCAAAAATGTACATTAAAAAGGGTCCTTAATGGACACTAATTAAAATATATTCTCTAAATTTAAATCATACTTTTTTTCTATATGTTTTAAGATAAATATATTTTTATCTATTTCATTTTTAGCTTGGTCATAGTCTCTAACTTCTAAATAACTTTTCATAGATTCTAAACTTGTTTCAACTTTTTCTAATTCATCATGTTCTATAAAATATGCTAATTTTGTATTGTTTTCTTTCCATAAGCTTTGTATTTTTTCTACTTTTTCATTAATAATCTCTTTTTTTTCAAGAATAATTATTTCACTTAATCTATTTAATTCTTCTGAAATTTCATTTACAAATTCATCCGTATAATTTTGAGTTATTATATTTCCAGTTAATATAATAACTATTATACCAATACAAATTATTATTTCTCTTATCATTCTTTCCTCTTTTTCTATTCTTTTTTTTGACAATAAAATTGTCCTTTCCCATCTATTGTCGCTATTAAAACTTCTTCTGGTTTATAACCAAATTTTTCTACTTGTTTTTTTAACCAAATATAATTTTTACCAATAATTTTTAAATTTTTTTCCATTATTTTTCCATCGACAATTAAATCATATGGTAATCCTTCATATTCTGGTTTTATATTAAAATCTTCTGGTATTATCGGTCTTTTTTCAGGTTTCTGAACTACAGTCACATCTCCACTTGTTTCTAATATTGCATATTCCACTTCTCCTAAGTTTACTATTCCATTTCCTCTTAATTTTTCTTGTAATTCATTTACCGTAAATCTTTCTTTTTTTAATGCTTTTTCATCAATTTTTCCTTTATTTATTAATATTCTAGGACTTCCACAAATTATTTTTCTTATTTTCACACTTTTTAAATTTAAAATAGAAATTATTAAGTGCATAACTAAAAGACCTAAAATTGGTATTATTCCATTAAATATTGGTATTCCTATTTCTGTCATTGGAATTGTTGCTAAATCAGCAATCATAATCGATATCGCTAATTCAAATGGTTGAAGTTGACCAATTTCTCTTTTTCCCATTAATCTCATAACTAATAATACAATAATATATAAAATTATTGATCTAAAAAATGTAATTAACATATATAACCTTCTTGATTTATTTTTATATTATTTTTAGCAAATTTTTACTTTTATATACTAATTTTTTTTGAATAATATATATTTTTTTGTTAATAATAAAATTAGAACCTTTTGAAAAAATACATTATATATTTTAAAACTAAGGAGGTTAAGGCTTATGTCAGAAGCTCAAGGTACTCATTCCAAATCAGGTACTTCTACAGCTTGGCAAATTATAGGTAGACTTATTGCATCTGCTGTAGTATTAGCAATTACTGCATTTTTTACACCAGGTTTTACAATAAATAGTTTTTGGACCTTATTAATAGCTGCTGTTGTTTTATCTGTAATTGATTATTTGATTGTTAAAAT
>CALXZW010000096.1 GCA_944393345.1 uncultured Clostridia bacterium | reverse complement strand
ACTCTTTATAAAAAACAGCCAATAGAAAATATTTTAAAAAAAATAAAAAAAGATAAAGTAGAAATAACAGAATTAATTGGAGAAAACAATAAAATATAATTATTAAAATTATATTAACCTCTTTCTTTTTTTTATAAAATATAATATAATATGAAATATCAAAATATTGGCGAGGAGGTACTGAAATGCCAAAACATAGTAGAAATGAAAGAAATAAGAAAAAAAGAAAAAATATGAAAAGCACTAAAAAAGTAAGACCAAATGTAAAAAGAAAAACAATAAATAAGGAAGAAGATGAAAATAGAAAACCTAAAGCATTAAGTCATGAAAGTAATGCGAATTCTAATACAAATAAAAAGAAAAAAGGGAAACAGAAATTTTCACAAAAACATCCCAAATTAATGTTAGCAATAAAAATATTAATAATATTGTTTTTATTAATGTGTGTAGTAGGAGCAGGTATAATTGCAGGAGTATTTTTTGGACTATTTGGTGATGAATTTGAAATAACAAAGGAAGAACTAAAAATAGCAGAATCAAATTCAATAATAGTGGATAAAAATGGAGCAGTAATTGCTAATTTAAGTGGAACAGAAAAAAGAAAAATAATAAAACTAGAAGATATGGCAGATTATTTACCTAAGGCATATGTAGCAATAGAAGATGAAAGGTTTTATAAGCATAATGGTGTGGATTTAAAAAGAACAGCAGGAGCGATATTAAATACTGTGCTTAAAGGAAGTTCAAGCTATGGTGGAAGTACAATAACACAACAATTAGTAAAAAATATAACAAAAGAAGATGATTCAAGCGGTATTGCAGGAATAATGAGGAAAGTAAAAGAATGGGCAAAAGCATATCAAGTAGAGAGAATGATATCTAAAGAACAAATATTAGAATTATACTTAAATATTTTATATGTAGGTGGAGAAGGTAATTTACATGGAGTAGAATTAGGTGCTGAATATTATTTTAATAAAAGTGCAAAAGACCTAAGCTTAGCAGAATGTGCATATATGGCAGGAATAAACAGCTCACCTAATGCATATAATCCATTTAATGAAGAAAAAGATAATACTGAAAAAATAAAAAATAAAACAAAAACAGTATTAAATAAAATGAAAGAGCTAGGATTTATAGAAAATGAAGAAGACTATAACAATGCAATAGCAGAAGTTGATGCAGGATTAAAATTTGAAAAAGGAACAATGTCAACAGGAACTGTATATTCATACCATACAGATGCGGTTGTAGAACAAGTTATAAATCAAGTAATGGAAGAAAAAGGTATTTCAAGACAACTTGCAGAAAACTATGTTTATGGTGGAGGGCTTACAATATATTCAACAGTTGATAATACAATACAAACAAGACTAGAAGAAGAATATAAAAAGGAAAAATATATAAAAACAGGTCATGATAAAAATAGTAATGGAACATTGATAAACGAGCATACACAATCTGGAATGGCAATAGTAGATTATAAAACAGGTTATGTTGTTGCAATAGCAGGAGGATTAGGTGAAAAAACAGCAGCAGGATGGAATAGAGCAACACAAATGACAAGGCAAACTGGTTCATCAATTAAGCCATTAGCAGATGTTATTCCAGGATTAGAAGAAAAAATAATTACAGCAGCTACAATGTATGATGATGTAAAAACTGATTTTGGTAATAACTATAAACCAAAAAATGATGGTGAAAAATATAGGGGAAATATAAATATTAGAGAATTTATAAAAACTTCTCAAAATATACCAGCAGTAAAAATAATGAAAGAGTTAACACCTAAAAAATCATTAGAATATTTAGCAAAATTAGGAATTACATCTTTAGATGAAAAAGAAGATGATGTAATTGCTTTAGCAATAGGAGGAATGACAAATGGAGTAAGTCCATTAGAGATGGCAGTCGCTTATGGAACTATTGCTAATAATGGTATATATATAACACCAACTTTCTATACAAAAGTAGAAGATTCGAATGGTAATGCTGTTTTAACAGTAAAACAAGAACAAGTAAGAGCAGTTTCAGAACAAAATGCATATATAACCAAAACAATTTTACAAGAACCAGTTAAATCAGGAGGAACAGCAACATATTGTGCAATTTCTGGAATGGATGTAGCAGCAAAAACTGGAACGACAGATAAAAACTATGATAGATGGTTATGCGGATTCACACCATATTATTCTGCTGCAACATGGTTTGGATATGACAATAACGAAGAAGTAAGATATAAAGATTTTCCACAAAATCCAGCAGGTCAAATATGGGATGCAGTAATGACAGATATTCATAAGAATTTAGACAAAGCAACATTTGAAAAACCTGCTAGTGGAATAGTAAAAGCAACAGTATGTAGAACAACAGGATGTCTAGCAACAACAGGGTGTGTAAGTACTTATGAAGAAATATTCACACAAGATAATATGCCAGGAAAATGTGAAGGACATGGAACACAAGAAATATGTAGTGCTTCTGGTAAGATGGCTAATGAATATTGTCCAAAGAATCAAGTTAAAAAAGTAAATTATGGAGGAGTATTACCAAAAGAAACGTTAGAGTTATGGAAACCAATAAATGGATATTCATCAACTAAAAATAAAGTAACTGAAATTTGCGATATTCATAAAAAACCAGAAGAACCAGAAAAGAAACCTGATGATAAACCAAAAAATAATACAACAGGAAATAATACAACAGGAAACAATACTTCGGGTAATAATACATCAGGAAATAATACATCGGGAAATAATACAACAGAAAATAATACACCAAGTGATAATACAACAGGAAATAATACATCAAATGGTGGAAATGGACGAAAAAAAGATGATTAAAATTAAATAGGAAATGTAATTCATTTCCTATTTAATATATAAAAAAAGAAAGGAGTTCGTATAATAAAAAATTATACGAGAAAAATAAATGGATATATTTTTTTATAATACACTTACAAGAAAAAAGGAAGTATTTAAACCAATCGATGAAAAAGAAGTTAGAATATATTCATGTGGGCCAACAGTATATAAAGATGCTACAATAGGAAATATGAGAACAAATATATTTCAAGATGTTTTAAGAAGAATGCTAAGATATAACGGGTATAAGATAAAACATGTAATGAATATTACAGATGTAGGTCACTTAGTTTCAGATGGAGATGAAGGTGAAGACAAAATGTTAAAATCTGCTAGAGAAGAACATAAGACACCATTAGAAATAGCAGATTATTATACAAAACTATTTTTTGAAGATTTAGAATCTTTAAATTTAGAAAGACCAGAAATAATATGCAAAGCAACAGAGCACATAAAAGAAATGCTTGAATATGTTGAAAAACTAGTTAAAAATGGATATGCATATGAAACATCAACTGCAATATATTTTGATATATCTAAATTGGATAGATATCCAATATTATCAAATGCAAATTTAGAAGATCAAAAAGCAGGAGCAAGAGTAGAGGTAGACAAAGAAAAAAGAAATCCACATGATTTTGCTTTATGGATAAAAGCGCCAGAGAATCATTTAATGAAATGGGATAGTCCTTGGGGACCAAGTTATCCTGGTTGGCATATAGAATGTTCTGCAATGGGGCAAAAATATTTGGGAGAACAGTTTGATATTCATACAGGAGGAATAGATTTAGTGCCAACACATCATGAAAATGAAATAGCTCAAAGTAAAGGAGCGTGTGGTAAAATACCTGCAAACTATTGGTTACATGGAGAATATTTATTAATAGATGGCGGAAAAATGTCAAAAAGTTTAGGAAATGTATATTTGATTAAAGATATAAAAAATAGAGGTTATGATCCATTAACATATAAGTTATTTACATATTCAGGTCATTATAGAAACAAATTAAACTTTACATGGGAAGGAATTGACTCAGCTTCAAAATCATTAGAAAGATTAAAACAAGGATATCAAACTCATAAAAATAGTCAAGAAAAAATAGAACAAGATAAAATAGAGGAATATAAAAAAAGATTTAATAATGCAATAAATGATGACTTAAATATGCCACTTGCTATGGGAATAGTATGGGAAGTAATAAGAAATGAAAAAAAATCAAAGCAATATGCAGATTTGTTGCTAGATTTTGACCAAGTATTAGGATTAAAAATAGATCAAGCAACAAAAAAGGAAGAACAAAATATACCACAAGAAATAATGGAATTAATCGAAGAAAGAAAAGAAGCAAGACAGAATAAAGATTGGGCAAAATCAGATAAATTAAGAGAGATTATAAATGAAAAAGG
>CALXZW010000095.1 GCA_944393345.1 uncultured Clostridia bacterium | reverse complement strand
AAAAATGCAAAAATACTTAAAAGAAAAGTACAAGAGAACAAAACCAGAAGATATTAAAAATACACAAAGGTATTTTTTAAAATTAATAGAGGAAGTAGGTGAATTATCAGAAGTTATTAGAAAAGAGCAGAGAATGGAAAACAATAATATTAAAGGCACTATAGAAGAAGAACTGTCAGATGTTTTATATTATGTTTTAATGATTGCAAATACATATGATATAGATTTAGAAGATTGCTTTAGAATGAAAGAAGAATTGAATCGTGTTAGATATGGACATACATTAAGAATAGATGATATACAAGAAGATGATGAAAAATGATAGAATTATTAAAAAGTATAAATGAAAATTATGATATATGTATAGATACTAATAAAATTCACAAATTAGGAACAACTACAATAAATGATATATTTTTGATAAATATTGATAACAAAAAATATATTGTGAAGATTTATAATGTGGATGAAGAAAAACAAATCAGAAATTCTTTATATACCCAAAAGAAGATATTTCAGTTATTAAAAATAACAGCAGATGTATTATTAAATAAAAATAATGAATTATATACAAGGCATAAGGATAAATTTTATGCGATTCAAGAGTATATTAAAAAACAAAAGAATACTAAAATAGATATAATAGAAGAAACATCAAAGAATTTATATTTTTTACATCAAGAATTAAAAAAACTAGATAAAAGTTTATATAAAAATAAAAAAGAATATAGTGATGGGCCTTCTATAAAAGAAAATATAGAAAAATCAAAAAATGAATTGGAAAAAATTAAAATTCCTCAAGAAGTAAAAGGTATTTTTGATAAACTTTTAAATAAAAGAAAAAAACTATTAGAAAAGTACAGATGTGAATATCATCCAAATGAATTTCAGGTAATACATAGGGATATTAGACTAGGTAATATTATAGTTAATAATAATGGAATTTATTTTATAGATTTTGATTATGTAGCATATGGAGATTTGCTTTTTGAAATTGGTTCTGCATCTATGCTTATATCAGATTTTGTAATAGAAAAAGCTAAGCATTTTGTAAATAGCTATAATAGCTATTTGGAAAGAAAATACAAAAATGAAGAAATATATCAAAACTTATTAGCATATTATGTTCAAAGCGATTTCCCAATAAAGCTTATTAACAAAGTTGAAAATGGTGCTTTAATTGGATTTATAGAAAATAGAATTAAATGTTTGGATTTTTGTGAAAAAATATTATATGATTAAGGAGGACAATATGTATATAGAGGATGAAGGATTTAGTAATGCATATAAAAAGATGTGTTTATACTTATTAGAAAACGGGGAAAAGAGTTGCCCACGAAATATGGATACACAAGAAGTTGAAGGAGCTATGATAAAAGTAAAAAATCCTAGAAGTAGAATAATAAATCATGAACTTAGAAATGTTGCGATTTCATTTGCGATAGGAGAATGGCTATGGCATATGGAAGGCAGAGATGATTTAAAAATGATACAGTATTATGCTCCTAGTTATTATAAATATTCTGATGATGGAAAAACCCTTAATGGTGCGTATGGACCTAGAATAAAAAAATCATTAACAAAAATTGTTGAAATATTAAAAAAAGATCCAGATAGTAGAAGAACTGTAGTACCGATATATGGAAAAGAAGATGCTGGACTTGATAGTAATGATATACCATGCACAATAGGATTTCAGTTTTTAATAAGAAATAATAAATTGGATATGATTGTTAATATGAGGTCAAATGATATTTTTTTAGGATTTCCATATGATGTTTTCAATTTTACTATGTGGCAAGAATATGTTTCTTGCAAATTAAATATTGAAATAGGTACATATACACATATAGTAAATAGTTTGCATTTTTATGAAAAAGATAGAGAAAAAATTATAAGAGCATCTTTGCTAGAAGAAGTCAAAGAAAATGAAATGGAAGAAATGCCAAAAGAGGATTTAGAAAAACAACTTTCATTATTATATGAAATAGAGGAAAAAATTAGGAATAAACAAGAATATGATGTTAGTAAACAAAATGATTACTTTTCAAAAATTACAAAAGAGCTAGAAAAATATAACAATAAAATAAGAATGAGGTAATTATGAAAGGAAAATTAATTGCAATAATGGGAATTGACGGCTCTGGTAAGACAACGTTAGTAGGAAACCTTGCAAAATGTGGTTGTGGAATAGCCGATTGGAAATGTATGAGCATATTTGATAATTCAATATTTACAAAAGAACTAGAAATGGTAGCAGGTCAGCAAGGAAAAACAAGGAGAGAATGTTTTTCAAAAGAACTAAGAAGTATTACGTGGAGATCTGATTTAATAAATAATGTGTTTAGATATGTTATTCCTGAATTAGAAAAAGGAAGTACAATTATTTTAGATAGATATACATTATGTAATAAAGTTTATTCAAGTCTTGAAAAAAGTGGTTTAGGATATATGGATAAAATACTGGAAGTTTTACCAAAGCCAGATTTGGGTATCTACCTAGATGTTGATATTGATGTCGCATTAAGAAGGATAAATAAAAGAACTGGAAAAGAACGAGCACCGTATGAAAAAAAAGAAGGGTTAATCGATTTAGAAAGAAAATATGAAAAATTAATGCTACAAGAAGGATATCCTATTGTCAAAATTAATGCAAATTTATCAGAAAAAGAAGTTGCAAGAAGTGCTCTTGATGCTATAATAAGAGTAATTAAAATAGATAAAGGAAAAGAAATTTATGAAAGATAATATATTAAAAGATGTATATTTAGGAGAAGAATATGCTTATTTGCGACCTTACATATGTAGAGGAAATCCCTATGATGCCAAAGTATTTTTGACTGGTATAAATCCAGCGACACCAATATATCCTAAGCAGGTAAGTCTTGACAGATATATAGAAATGGTAAAAGATTATGAACTCTTTATGGATTTTTACTTAAAAAGTAGAAAAAAACAAAACAAATCAGAAGTATCAAGAACAAGAATGGGAATAAATTCATTAGTCGATTGGATAGAAAATGAATGTAATACAGGAGTGGTTGAAACAGATATTTTTACATATCCTACTAAAAATGTAAAAGAATTATTATCAATAGATAAACAAATACTAAATAAAAGTATAGAAAAGTTTTGGCAAGTGTTATTAGAGTTTCAACCAGATACCGTAATATTATATGGTTCATTGACTGTAGATGTATTAAAAAAGTTATTAAAAGATAAGAATAAACAAGTTGAATATTTTTGTAAAAACGAAGACGGAATAGAAGATATAGAAAGAATTTTTCCGCTTGCTAGGTTTAATATTGATTCTAAAAATATAAATGTTATTGCATGTAGACATTTAATGTATTATGGAAAGAATGGAAAGAGTTTTGAAAATCTAAGACAAAATATTAAAAAATCATTAGAAAAAGATAAAGAAATGGAAAGATAATTATTAAAGTATAAATATATATTTCACAATTAGAATTTTAAGAAAATTAGCATAGCGACAAATTATAATTTTTAAATTACTTTATGCGAAAGTATAGAGTAATTTTTCTTTTTATGATATTATAATGAAAATAATAATTTATAGGGGAGAATAAATCTTATGAAAGAAAATAAATTAGAAAATTTGATATGGATTATATTTGCAATTATAGGAGTAGTATTTGTTATAATTGGATTTGTTGTATTTGAAACTAGTTTTAATTATGAAAACAAAGTAGAAACAATAGGAACTATTACAGAAATATCATCATATAGAAAGACTAATCATGATAGAACTTATGAAGTATATGTCTCATATACTGTTGAGGGAAAAAAATATGAATCAAAATTAAATAGTTATTCTTCTAGTTTTTATGAAGGAAAAAAAATAGACATATATTATGATAAAGATAATCCAAATAAAATAGGTGTGAAATCATTAGATTTATTATTCTTAATATTTCCTGGAATAGGATTGATTTTTCTAATAATAGGAGGAACAGGAATATTAGTAAAAGTCAAAAAGAGAAAATTAGAAAAAAGTTTAAAAGAAAATGGAGAATTAATATATGCAAACTATGTTGAAACAGTTTTAAATACTTCATATAGGGTAAATGGAAAACATCCTTATAATGTTATTTGTGAATGGAACAATCCACTAGATAATAAAAAATATATGTTTAAAAGCAAAAACATTTGGGTAAATCCGAAGAACATTATAGAAGAAAGAAACATAAAACAATTTCCTATATATATTGACAGAAATAATAAAGAAAAATATGTTATTGATGTAGATGTTTTGACAGAGAATATAGTAGATTTAAGATAAAAAACTACCAAATTACTTTATATGAAAATATAGAGTAATTTTTTTATTTATGATATAATGCTACAAA
>CALXZW010000094.1 GCA_944393345.1 uncultured Clostridia bacterium | reverse complement strand
AATTGGGTAAGATCTTCTCAAAAAATGCCCTAAAAATGCACAAATGTTCTGTAAAATAAAACTCTTGTAAATACCTATATACCAACAAAAACTCTAATTTTCACAAACTTACAAAAAGTGGTCAAACCTCGCTCATAACCCGAAGGTTATAACCTTGAATTTTCCCAAGAAAATATAAAGAATTAACTAGTATATGATATAATAAAATAAGAAATACTAGATAGACATATTAATGTATAAAAATATCAATAGTATTACAAATATAATCAAATTGAATTGATCTGTGATAAGTTAAATAGTAGTAAAATAAAAAAATATATATCAAATTAACTGTGGAAAATTAAAAATTTATATTATTAAATGAATATTACTTTATAAAAGAAATTAAATGTGATATACTAAAAAAAATAAAAAATATGATAGTTATAAAGCAAGATTTACTTTTATAAAGAATAAACTATTAAAATTTTTATAATTAATAGAAAAAATTGTAGTAAATAAGGTATTTAGGTAATATTATTAATAGCAATGAAAGTAAAGTACATAGAAAATGTTTAATAATTAATGATTAAAAATTAAAATATTGTAAATGAGAAAACAATGAATTATAATAGTATAAAAATAATAGGAGAATATTATGTGGAAAAGAAAAGAATTAAAAGATAAAGCTAAGCAAATAGTGAAAAAGAATTATTGGACAGCAATATTAGTATGTTTTATAATTGCCTTACTAACAGGGGAATTTGGAACATCTATAATAGGAATATGGCAAGAAGATGATAGTATAGATCCAAATTTTATATTAAACAATGAAAAAATAATTGAAAATAATATAAATTTATCTTCTTTAAACAAGGGAGAGAAAATTGATATTATAGTGCAAGAAGAATTTCAAAAAAATCTAACAGATTTACAGATAAATGTAATACAAGCTTTAGATGCTAATTTAAGTAACATAACGAAATCTCAAAAATTTATATTTAAAATAAAAGATGCAATTCAATTAATAAATATTGATAAAAACACAATAGCAGTAGGACTAATTATAATGGCAATAATTTCTTATGCATTTACAATATTTATAGCAGATCCATTAATAGTAGGTGGGAAAAGATATTTTTTAAAAGCAAGAACTTCAAAAGAAGCAAAAGTATCAATTTTAAGAGATGTATTTAAAAAGGGAAGATGGATTAATGTTGTGCAAATAATGTTCCTAAGGAATATTTATAATGCACTTTGGTATTTTACTATAATTTTTGGTGTAATAAAAACATACGAATATAGAATGATACCATATATTATTGCTGAAAATCCTAATATTGAGAGGAAGAAAGCATTTAAATTATCTAAACAAATGATGAAGGGAAATAAATGGAAAACTTTTATTTTAGATTTATCATTTTTTGGTTGGAATTTCTTATCAGTATTGACCTTTGGATTACTTAGTATATTATATGTTAATCCATATAATTCAGCTACTTTTGCAGAATTATATAATATATTAAGAACAAAAGCAATAAATGAAAAATATGAATTTTATGAAGAGCTAAATAATGAAAAAATTAATTAAAAATATTTGTGAATAATTATAAAAGTATTATATTTTGATTACAAAAATATCATAAGTTGTAAAAAATAGTAAAAAAATAAGGAAAAATATATGTAAAAAAAACTTAAAAAAGAAAGATAAAGCAAATAAAAAAATATAAAATATAATATAATGTAAAAATATATAGAATAATGTAAAATGTTGTAATAAAAAATAACTTGAAACCCGTGTATTTTCTATAGTATTATACCCAAGTGTAAATGAATATAAATTAAAGAAAATATAAGGGGGAACATATGAAAAGTTTTTATGGGGGAGTATTTATTGAACGAAAAAAATTAGAAGGAGAAGGAATAAGATATCCTATAAAAATTGAATATTATAAAAGAATAAATGAAGATGAAATAATAAAAAAAGAAAATCCTAAATATGGAATAAGTGTAATAAAAACAGAATATATACCAAATAATATGAAAGTTGAAAAAAAAGAAATAAAATATTTATCAGATGATGAAGGAAAAATAAATAATTTATTAAAATTATTTAAAGATAATGAAGTGACACCAATAGCAGTAGAGGAAATAATATCAGATTTATCTAAAAAGTTTTTTTAAAATGACATAAGAACAAAAAGTCAATAAAATACTTGAAAAATGCAAAAATTTAAGTTAGAATACAAGGTACAAAAAAAGTAGTATAAAAGTATTTAAGGAGGCCTATATGGCAGATAAATTAATAATAGTAGAGTCACCAGCAAAAGCAAACACAATAAAAAAATTTTTAGGTGGAAGTACGAAAGTTGTAGCATCAATGGGACATATAAGAGATTTACCAAAATCTAAATTGGGAATAGATATTAAAAACGATTTTGAACCAGAATATATAAATATAAGGGGAAAAGGAGATTTAATAAAAACATTAAAAAAAGATGCTAAACAAGCTAAAAAAGTATATTTAGCAACTGACCCCGATCGTGAAGGAGAAGCAATAGCATGGCATTTAGCCAATATATTAAAAGAAGATGAAAATAAAATAACAAGAGTAACATTTAATGAAATAACAAAAACAGCTGTACAAAATGCTATAAAACAACCAAGAAATATAGATGTAAATTTAGTAGATGCGCAACAAGCAAGAAGAATATTAGATAGAATTGTTGGATATAAAATGAGTCCTGTTTTATGGAAAAAAGTTAAAAGAGGATTATCTGCAGGCAGAGTGCAATCAGTTGCTGTAAAATTAATTGTAGATAGAGAAGAAGAAATTGAAAAATTTATTCCAGAAGAATATTGGAATATTTATGCGAACTTACAAGATAAAGAAACTAAAAAGAAATTTGAAGCAAAGTTTTATGGTAAATTAGGAAAAAAATTAGATGTACATAATGAAAAAGAAGTAAAGGAAATCTTGGAAAATATAGAAAAAGCAAAATATGTAGTAAGTGAAGTAAAAAAAGGAGAAAGGAAAAGGACACCGGCTCCACCTTTTACTACAAGTACAATGCAACAAGAAGCTTCAAGAAAACTAGGATTTACATTAAAGAAAACTATGTCAATAGCACAAGGTTTGTATGAGGGAATAAAAATACCAGAAAAAGGTACAATAGGGTTAATAACATATATGAGAACTGATTCTACAAGAATATCAGAAGAAGCAAGAACTGCAGCTAAAAAGCATATTGTTGAAACTTATGGTGAAAAATATTATGAAAATAGATATTATAGAACAAGTAAAGATTCACAAGATGCTCATGAAGGTATAAGACCAACTTATGCGGATTTAGAACCAGAAATAATAAAAGAAGCATTAAGTAAGGATCAATACAAACTTTACAAATTAATATACAATAGGTTTATGGCAAGCCAAATGTCATCTGCTATTTACGATACAATGTCAGTAACAATAAAAGCAAATGATTATGACTTTAAAGCAAATGGGCAAACAATAAAATTTAAAGGATTTATGACACTATATGTAGAAGGAACAGATGAAAAAGAGCAAGAAGCAGAAGAAACATTACCGGAATTAAAGGAAAGTCAAGAAGTAAAATTACAAGGACTAAATCCAAAACAAAGTTTTACGGAGCCACCTTCAAGATATACAGAAGCAAGTCTTGTAAAGGCACTAGAAGAAAAAGGAATAGGTAGACCAAGTACATATTCACCTACAATAACGACAATATTGGAACGACGTTATATTGAGAAAATACAAAAACAATTATTGCCTACAGAATTAGGAAAAATTGTAAATAAATTATTGACTGAGAATTTTTCTGATGTAATAAACGTAGAGTTTACAGCAGAAATAGAAAATGAATTTGATGAGATTGCAGAAGGAAAAGAAGAATGGAAACAAATGATTAGAAAATTTTATGGACCATTTGAAAAAGAAATAGAAAAAGTAGAAAAAGAATTGGAACATGTAAAATTAGAAGATGAAGTATCAGATGTACAATGCGAAAAATGTGGTAGAATGATGGTATATAAATATGGAAGATATGGAAGGTTTTTAGCATGTCCAGGATATCCAGAATGTAAAAATGCAAAACCTATTGTAGAAACTATAGATGTACCATGTCCAAAATGTGGAGCAAAAGTACAAGTTAGAAAAACTAAAAGAAGAAAAAATTATTATATATGTGAAAATAATCCTTCATCTTGTGATTATATATCATGGAATAAACCTAAAAAAGGAGAAAAGTGGAACCCAGAAGAAGCAGAAGAATTAAAAAAAGAAACAAGTGAGAAAACAAAGAAAAAAAGGAATGCAAAGAAAAAATAGAAGATGTACTCTAGTAAATTACTAGAGTACATTTTAAAATTTTAACTTCTTAAATTTTAACTTCTTAAAATAGTAAAAATTTCTTGACAATCATATAAAAATTTGTTATCATATAAAATGCATTTAGAAATATTGCTAAATGCATAAATGCGGGAATAGCTCAGTTGATA
>CALXZW010000093.1 GCA_944393345.1 uncultured Clostridia bacterium | reverse complement strand
CATCGTAATATTCTGGTCCTTCCTTTAAGTTTTTTTCTATTTCATCTAATATAACATCTTTATATTTATCTTTATTTTTAAAATTTTATATAACTGCTTCAAAATCATATTCTCTTCTATATATTTCTATTAAATTTAATAGTTTTTCTCTTTTTACTAGATCTATCTTATTTATTATCAATATTGTTTTTTTACCTGATTCTTTTATTTTTTCTAAAATTATTCTATCTCCTTTTCCTATACTTTCACTTGTTGCCTCGATTAAAAACAATATTAAATCCGCATCTGGAATACTTCCAAAAGCCGTTTCTACCATTGTTTCGTTTAATTTTGTTTTTGGCTTATGTATTCCTGGTGTATCAATAAATATAATTTGAGAATTTTGTCTATTTACTATTCCTTTTATTGCTGTTCTTGTAGTTTGCACTTTATTGGCAATTGCCGCTACTTTTTCTCCTACAAGTAAATTTAATAGTGTTGATTTTCCTACATTTGTTCTTCCTATCAATGCTACAAATCCTGATTTAAATATTTTTTCTTTTTTTTGTTCCATTCTTTCCTCCAATTAAAATTGCTAATTATATTATACTCTTTTTTCCTGCTAAATTTGTAGAAATTAGTACTGGATTTCTATTTATTTATCATTTATAGTTTATCATATTTTTTATAAAAATCAAGTAAATTTATATAGTATAAAGATAAATTAACATTTCTTAATTATACAAAAAAAGATAAAGTTTTTACTCTATCTCTTTATCTTTTATTCTCCTCCTATTTCATATCCCTTATCCTCTTGTGGTGGATTTTCTATTTGAGGATTTTTTTCATCTTCTCTATCTTTTATATTAGTTTTTATTAAGTTTTCTGGTAAGACTCTATAAGTAACTTTTATAGATTCTTTTTTTGGTTCTTTTTTTAACTCTTCTTGATTTTTTTCATTTACATTTTGTTTTTTTTGAAACATTTTACCAATTTTACTTTTTATTGTTTCCCACTTTTCTTGAACTTTAGACCAAAATGATCCTTTCTGTGGCTTTTCTATTGGCAAATTGCTTTTTGATTCTTCTAAACTTGCTTTTTTCATTTCAGAATATTTTACAGCACATTTATCTTCTAGCTCTTTTAATTTTCTTTGTGTTTCCATCGGCAAATACTGGTTTTGTGGATTTTGAAATATTTTTGAAATTTCACTTGCCTCACTTAAATCTTTTATTCCATCTATCCTTGCAGTTAAAGTGTCAAAATCTATTTTACTATCATTTTCATATCTTTCTTCATCTTCTTTTGTAAAATATTGTGAGTTTGTATCTCCCAATGAATCTAGTGTTTCTTTAGCATTTTTGTATCTATCTAGTATAAACTGATCTACTTCTAATCCTGGCTCTACTTCTGTTTTTCCCCAAGTTTTAGGTACTTTTAATGCATTTACTATACCATTTAATGCTTGATATTCTTCTGCTATGCTTTTAGGTACACCATCTGCATATACATTAGGATATTTTTTTAAAATTATTCCTAATCTCTTGTTATATTCATCTAATCGTTGTTCCTTTATCGACTTTTCTTCCATAATATTTCTTCCTTTCCTTTGTATTCATTATGCATAAGCATGACGTTTTTTAAAGCTAAGTAAGTTTGTAATTTCATTTTCTGTATTTTTAGCTCTTTGAGCTTTTTTGGCTCTTTCTTGCTCAATTTCTCTTTTTTGTTTCTCTGCCATTGATTGACAAATTGCTTTTTGATATGTGAAATGTGTATCTTGTGCTATTTTGCTCCAATTATATTCATTTCTAACTTTATTCTTTGCTTTTCTTGTTATTTCTGCACATAGTTTATGATCATAAAGTAATTCTAAAATTGAATCTGCTATTGAATTAGGATTTCCACAATATGTTTTCATTCCATTTTCTCTATGTTGTACTATTTCGTTTAAACCTCCAATGTCTGATACTACTACTGGATTTTCTGATAACATTGCTTCTAATGCTACAATTCCAAAAGGTTCATAAGTACTTGGAAATACTGCTATATCTGCTGCTTTATACATTTGTTGTACTTCCTTTCCATTTAAATAACCAGCGAAACATACTTTATGCGCTATTCCCATTGCATTTACTTGTGCTTTTAATTCGTCAATCATTCCACCTTTACCTGCTATTACTAATTTCGTATCATGATATCCATTTAATATTTTTGGCATTGCTGCAATAAGATGTTGTATTCCTTTTTCATATACTAGTCTTCCCATAAATAGAATTATTTTTTCATTGTCCATTGCATATTTTCTTCTAAAATTGTAATCTCTTTCTATTCCATTAAATAGATTTAAGTTTACTCCATTTGGAACTACATTTATTTTATCATAAGGTAAACCAAATAATCTTTGTAATTCACCTTTCATATAATTGCTATTTACAATCACTTCAGCTGATTCGTAAGTTAACATCCATTCAGTATCATTTATATATCTTTGTTGTTCGTCATGTATTCCGCTATTTCTTCCTGCTTCTGTAGCATGAATTGTAGAAACTATTGGTATATTATATGAATTTTTTAATGTTTTTGCTGCATAGGCTACTAACCAGTCATGTGCATGTATTACATCAAATTTACCTTGTTCTGCTATTATTTCATTTGCTTTTGCTATCATGTTAAAGTTCATTTGCATAATCCAATCTATAAAATTGTTTGGATTTATCATGTAATTATCTATTCTATATACTTTTACTCCTTTATCATCTTCAAAATATGGCACATCTCCATCTCTATATGTAACTACTGTTACATCATGACCATCTTTTAATAGTGTCCTTGACAAATCATACACTACTCTTGCTATTCCGCCTACAACTCTTGGTGGATATTCCCATGTTAACATCAATATCTTCATTGATATACTCCCTTTCTTTTTAATTTTCTTTTGTTTTTTGACATTTTTCTTGCTTTTTTATATATTGTATATAATTTTTTTTAAAATGTAAAGCATTTTTTAAGAATATTATTAATTTATTATTACTACTAATCTTTAAAAATATTTTAGTAATTATATTAATAAAATTTAAATATATAATCTTTAAGAAATTTTTAAATCATATACTGTAATTTTACTCAAAAATTACATGTCTATGTGGAAACATCTGTTGTATCTCCAATACATAATTTTACATAACATATTTTTTCTTTTTTTCTATAGTAACAAATCTACAAATATAAAGTGGGGCGAAAGCCGACGTCGCTACTGGAACTAAAGGGATTGTCGTAGACACGGTTAGAAGCTGGATAGTAGGAGCCTGAATTGATGAAATTACCTCCCCTACAAACTCGATCGTAAGTGGTATACACTTCCATCGTCCATTCATATACATTCCCTGCCATATCATATATATTTTTTACTTTGTTTTTTATTACTCCATTTTCTCCTACTAAGTCTATTCCTGTTTTTTGTTCTGGATTTCCTGTTGAATAATTGTTATTATACCATCCCATCCCTGCACTATCTTGTACATATTTTTTTGATGGGTCATCTATATTAGGTTCATCTTTCATCCATCTCATTACTGCATCCCACTGCACTCCATAACATAATGTACTTGTTACTGTTGTTGCATTTCCTTGTTGTGTTTGTCCATTTGTAATAAAGTTTCTTGCTTTTTCTACTGCTCCTCCTGTTTCATCTGTTATACTGTTTCCCCATTTTATACTAGTATATACTGTTTGATTTTTCTTTACTACAACATCTGTTCCGTCTTTTCCTGCTTCATATCTTCCTATATAGAATCCTCCATTGTCTTTTACACTTTTATACATTTTTTCTACTTCCGTTCCATTTGCTATTCCATCTGCGGATAGCTCTGTATATAAACTTGAAACTTCTGTATTATTTTGGAAATCATACCTTCTAAATTCACTAAAATTTGTTACTGGTACCCATACAAATTGATTTCCTTGATTATTGGTATCATTTGCTATATCTGATATTACTAAACCTTGTGATACGTCATCTAAACCTGGTACTATCGCCCATCCTACTGGTATTACTGCTGTTCCATTTTTTTCGTATGGTTTATTTTCTCCTGTTACTATTTCACCTGGTACTACTTGATCTCCTGGTTCTTCTGGTTCCTCTGTATCTTCACCTATTAATGTTCCTGTATCTAAATCAACTTTATACTGTCTTCCTGTTTTAACAAATGTAACTAAAAAAACATTTTCTGCACTTATTTCTTCTACTGTTGCTTGATTTTCTGCTAGAACATTATTTAATTCACTTGATAATGAGTTTTCTTTTAGTTCTCCATTTGCATCTTTTCCTATTGCAAGCATTGCAGACATTTTTACTATGCTTTTTTCATTTTCTGCCGTAGTAGGAATATTGTCATTTTTTGACGTCAATGCTTTACTTATATTTACCACGATTGTTAATAATATTATTAATGATATTATAGTAAAACTAATTATTTTCCTTAATTTATAACCTTTTATTTTATTAATCATTTTACTTCTTCCTCTCTTATTATTATCTATATTTAA
>CALXZW010000092.1 GCA_944393345.1 uncultured Clostridia bacterium | reverse complement strand
ATATAAAATATAATTTTATTTTTCGAGATTTATGAATAAAAGTTAAAGCAAGTGAAGAAATATTTTTGGGTAAAACAGAAAATAACAATGTATATATCGGAAAAGATGGATATTTATTTGAAAAAATAGAATATACAAATAAAAGTGAAGAGAAAATAAATGAATTGATAAACAGAATAAATTATTTTTATGAAAATACAACTATTCCTACATATTTTTTATTAGTTCCTAATTCAATATATATAAATCAAGAAAAATTACCTAAATTTGCTAAAACAATTGATCAAGAAAAATTAATAAACGATATTTATAGTAAAATTCCAAATATAAAAGTTGTAAATGTAGTAAATACTTTAAAACAGAATAAAGATAAGTATATATTTTTTAAAACAGATCATCATATAACAAGTGAAGGAGCATACTTAATTTATTTAGAATTTTGTAAAATAGCAAATATTATACCAGTAACAGAATATACAAAAGAAGAAGTAACGAATGAATTTTTAGGAAGTTTTGATTCAAAAGCTCAAATATTCAATCAAGAAAAAGATAAAATAGAAGTATATAAAAATGAAAATAATTCAGAAGGAATAACCGCTTATTATGATAAAGAAACAACCAAAAGTATATTTAATGAAAAATTTTTAGAAGGAAAAGATAAATATTCATATTTTTTAAATGGAAATAATGCTAAAGTAGTAATAAAAACTAAACAAAAAAATGGAAAAAAATTATTGATTGTTAAAGATTCTTATGCACATATAATGGCACAATTTTTATGCCAAAATTATGAAGAATTACATTTTATAGATCCAAGATATTATAATGGTTCTATAGAAGAATATGCAAAACAAAATAAAATAACAGAAACAGTATTCTTGTATAATGTATCGAATATTGTAAATATGTAATGAACTTTAAGGATTAAATAGAACCTAAAGTTCATTTTTTTGTTGATAAGTATAAAATAAAATGATATAATTCGAAAGTAAAAAGTTTATAAGGAGGTTTTACATGTACTTAGAAAATATTAATTCCCCAAAGGATTTAAAAAAATTAAAAAATAGTGAGTTAGAAGCATTAGCAATGGAAATAAGAAATGCTTTAATGAATAGACTAAGTAAATTAGGAGGGCATTTTGGACCTAATTTTGGTATGGTAGAAACTATTATTGCATTACATTATGTATTTAATTCTCCAAAAGATAAAATTGTTTTTGATGTATCACACCAAAGTTATACACATAAAATATTGACAGGAAGAAAAGAGGCCTATTTATATGATGAACATTTCAAAGACGTTTCAGGTTATACTAATCCACAAGAAAGTGAACATGACTTTTTTAATATTGGACATACTTCTACATCGATTAGCCTAGCAGGGGGATTAGTAAAAGCGAGAGATTTACAAGGAAATAACGAGAACATTATTGCTGTGATAGGAGATGGATCATTAAGCGGAGGAGAAGCACTAGAAGGATTGGATTTTGCAAGTGAATTAAAAAGCAATTTTATAATCATAGTAAATGATAATGATATGTCTATTGCAGAAAATTATGGAGGTTTATATAAAAATTTAAATGATTTAAGAGAAAGTAAAGGAACTTGTGAATGTAATTTATTTAAAGCAATGAATTTAGATTATACTTATATTGATGAAGGAAATAATATAGAAAAATTAATAGAAACTTTTAATAAAATAAAAGATATAGACCATCCAATAGTAATACACATAAATACTACGAAAGGTAAAGGTTATAAAATAGCAGAGGAAAACAAAGAAAATTGGCATTGGCATTTACCATTTGATATAGATACGGGAAAAACTAAAATTTCTAATTTTGAAGAAGATTATGGTATGCTCACTTGTGAATATTTACTAGAAAAAATGGAAAAAGATAAAAAAGTTGTAACAGTAGTTGCTGGAGTTCCTGGTAATATAGGATTTACAAAAGAAAAAAGAGAAAAAGCTGGAAAACAATTTGTAGATGTAGGAATAGCAGAAGAACATGCAATAGCGTTTGTATCAGGAATTGCTAAAAATGGGGGAAAACCAGTATTTGCAACACATTCTAGTTTTATGCAAAGAACTTATGATCAGTTATCACAAGATTTATGCATAAATAATAATCCGGCAACAATTTTAGTAAATACCGCTTCTGTATATGGAATGAATGATGTAACACATTTAGGATTATATGATATTGCTATGATGGGAAATATTCCTAATTTGGTATATTTAGCTCCAACTTGTAAAGAAGAATATTTCTCAATGTTAGATTGGAGCATAGAACAAAATGAATTTCCTGTTGCTATTCGTATACCATGTAATGGAGTAGTATCTACTAATAAAAATTATGAAAAAGATTATAGTAAGTTAAATAGATACCAAATAGAACAAAGCGGTAATAAAGTAGCAATATTAGCTTTAGGAGATTTTTATCAACTAGGTGAGAAAGTCGCAAGTGAAGTCTATAAAAAATGGGGATTCAATCCAACACTTATTAATCCAAGATATATTACAGGGATAGACAAAGAAGTGTTAGAAAATTTACAAAAAGAACATAGTTTAGTTATAACATTAGAAGATGGAATTTTAGAAGGTGGATTTGGAGAAAAAATTGCTAGTTATTATGGAACATCAAATATAAAAGTGAAGAATTATGGAATAAAAAAGAGTTTCCCAGATAGATATGGTGTTTATGAGTTATTAAAACAAAATAGACTTACTGTAGAGCAAATCATTGAAGATATAAATAAATTTATATGATAGAAACTAGAAGGAGAAAATAAGCTAAAATGAATTTATTAGATACAACAGATGATAAATTAGAAAATGAAATTATAGATAATATAAATTTTGAAAATGTAGAAATAAATGATAAAGAATTTTTAAAAGATGAATTTAATAATTGTAGTATTATAAATAGTAAATTTGAAAGAACTTTTTTTAGTAAAGTTATTTTCAAAAATTGTAACTTTTCTAATACGTCATTTGAAAATAGCTTTTTTTCTAATTGCAAATTTGAAAATTGCAAATTAGAAGGTACAAACTTGGTTGATAATTCTATATCTGACGTATTATTGTCTAATACAAATGCAAATTATATTAATTTATCGAATAATAATTTGAAAAATTTAAAATTTGCAGAAACAACATTAAGAAACAGTTTTTTTCAAGAAAATAAAATAAAGAATATATTATTTAATAATGTTGATCTAACGCGGAGCGCAATTTTTTAAGACTAGTCTAAAAGATATAGATTTATCAAATGCAATAATTGAAGGGATTGTAATTTCATTGCAAGATATTAAAGGAGCTATAATAGATGAAATTCAAAGTATAAACTTACTAAATTTAATAGGAGTAAAATTAAAAAGATAAGAAAGGTGATAAATTTTAGTATGGTAAAAAATATAGAGGTTTTATGTCATAGTAGTATAAGAATAAAAAGTAAAAAAATTATATATATTGATCCATTTAATATAAAACAAAATTACAATGATGCAGATATAATATTTATAACTCATGACCATTATGATCATTATTCAGAAGAAGATATTAAAAAAGTAAAAAAAGAAGATACTGTAATTGTTGCCCCTGAAGATTTACTAACAAAAATATTAAAAGCAGGTTTTGAAAAAAACAACATTTATTTAGTAGAACCATCTAAAGAATATATTGTAAAAGAAATTAGATTTCAAACTATCCCAGCATATAATTTAGAAAAACAATTTCATCCAAGAAAAAATAATTGGGTAGGATATGTCTTAGAAATAGAAGGTTTTAAATATTATATTGCAGGAGATACAGATATAACACCAGAAAATTTAAAAATAAAATGTGATATTGCATTTGTACCAGTAGGAGGAACATATACGATGAATTTTAAAGAAGCAGCACATTTAATTAATGCAATAAAACCTAGAGTGGCAATACCAATACATTATGGAAGTATAGTAGGAACTAAACAAGATGCGATAGAATTTTCGAAATTAGTTAATTCTAAAATAGAATGTAGGTTGGAAATTTTGGACTAATAGGTCATAGATATTGACAAGCTAATATAAAATTATTTATAATAAAAAATATTTAGTTTAAGGAGGGGAAATAACAATGTTTAAAATTGTTATAGCAGTAGTAATGATTATATCTGCAGTAGCATTGGCTACAATGAGATATCTGCAGATGCTTGATGATGCTGCTGCAACCATCCAATAAATCAAAGGAGTGTCATATTTCTGGCACTCCTTTGATTTATTATAAATAATATAAGAAAAATCTATTAATTGCAAATATAGTCAAATTCAAAACTTTTTTAAAAACTATTGATAAAATTGGCATTTAGTGATATATTGACAAAGAAAAATAAAACTAAAGGAAGGATTGAAACTAAAATGAGTATATTTAACAAAATATTTAAATCATATAGCGAAAAAGAAGTAAAAAGGGTAATGCCATTAGTAGAAAAAATAAATGGATTAGAAGCGGAAATATCAAAAATAAGTGATCATGAATTAAGAGACAACACTAATTAATTTCAAGAACAATTATA
>CALXZW010000091.1 GCA_944393345.1 uncultured Clostridia bacterium | reverse complement strand
CATTGTTATCACCACTAAGATTTTAACATATATCTTTAAATATTACAATTTTGTAATATTTTATGAAATTACCCTGCTTTTTTATTGATTTTTTATTAAATACTTGGTATAATATTTTCATCAAAAAAGAAAGGAGTGTCATATATGACATTCGAAAAAACACCGACTTACCCTTATCATTTTGAGTCCGAAGATCGGGCTCATTGCTTCATTGAAGCTGTAAGCAAACAGTTTCCTGATGTTTTTGTTTCTGCAGAAATTCAGGATCCATCGTCGGTAATCGTTAAAGGTACATCTTCTATGAACTACAATATGTACCTTCAATCTGAACTGGAAGCGTTAAGCAAACAGCTCTAAAAAACAGACAGAGAAAGACTTGTTTTTTCTAAATAAGTCCTTCTCTGTTTTTAATAAAATTTTTATTATATTATTTTATATAAATACTTGGATCAACTGCTAAAGAATCTTTTAATATTTCAAAATGTAAATGTGGTTCATCAGCAATTTCAAATACAGCTGTATTTCCTACTGTTCCAATTGATTGACCTTTCTCTATTTTTTCCCCTTCTACAACAAATTCGGAAGTTAATAAATTAGCATATACTGTCTGAAAATTATTTTCATGTTCTATAACTACAGTTAAACCATATCTAGGATCATTTTTAATAGATTTTACAGTTCCTGCTTCTGCTGCTTTTACAACTGTTGTTTTTTCTGCTTTAATATCAATTCCTAAATGTGTCACCCACTCTTTTAATGTTTCAGAATATATTAAATTATCTTTTGCATATTCTCTTACTATATCTCCTTCAACTGGCTTTTGAAAAGACAATTCTTTTTGTTGTTTTTCTTGTTTTGCTGATTGACTTTCACTATTATTTGTAGTATTATTTTTTGTTTCTTCTTTTTTTACTTCATTTTCCGTTTTTTTAGTATCCTCTGTTGTAGTTTTATTTTCTTTTGTTATAACAATGGGTTCTTCTTCTATTTCTTTTTCCGCTTCTTCAATACTTTTGCCTATTTCTGTTCCTGTAATTTGAGTATCTTCTTCGTCTGAATTTATATCTGACATTTGCTCCAAAGACATTGTACTATTCTTGACATTTTCATTAATATTTTTACTATACATTAATAATGCAAAAGTTATTATTGCTAAAACTGTTACTCCTACCAAAGTATATATTATTATTTTATCACTGATAGAGTTACTTTCACTCTTTCTAATTCTTGAATCTCTTCTCATATAATCCTCCTTAAATACTTTATTAATCTAAGTATTTCCTAATTTTAGAAGATTATACATTTTATAGTGAATTTATTTCTTTTATTTCAATCCCTACATAAAAATGATTTATTATTTGTTCATAATTATATCCTTGTTTTGCCAAACTATCTGCTCCAGTTTGGCTCATTCCTACTCCATGGCCATAACCAATAACTGAAAATTTTATTTTTCCCGCTTCTTTTTTAATTTCGAAATTAGTAGATCTTAATCCAAAAATCGTTCTTACTTCAGTGGCCGCTAATTGGTGATTTCCGAATTTTATAGTTTTTACTCTACCACTATCTGTGTAATCTAATATTTTTATGTCTTCATCGTTATTAAAATCTATTTGTATATCTTGATATTTTTCCTTTAATTTATTTGTGATTTCATCATAAGATAATTCTACTTCTGAACTATATTGATTATATCCATCTTCTCCAGAAGTTTCTACAACTTGCAAATATGGATATCCTGTACCTCCCCAAACATTTACAGGTATTTCCGTTTTCCCTCCACTATTTGCATGAAAGAATGCATTTATTGGTTGGTTATTGTATGTAATTATCTTTCCTTTTGTTGCATTTACTGCTTCTTGTATTTTTAACCAATTTTCTTCTTGTTTTCCTTCTTCCCATCTAGCAAATCTATCTTCTTTTGATACCCATGCTTGACAACAATTTGAGTCATCACATATATCTGCATTTTCATGTTTCTTATTTCCTATTTGATATATTGTATATGTTCTCGCTACTAATGCTTGTGCTTTTAATGCTTCTATTTCATAATCTACTGGCATTTCAGCTGAAACTACATGATATAAATATTCATCTATATTTACTTCTTTAACTTCTCCTGTTTTATTATGTAGTAATTTTATTGTTCCATACTTTTTATAATCGTATTCTATATTCTCAGTCTTTTCTTGATTAGTACTTTGATTTTTTTCTATTTCTTCTTTGGCAGATGTTATCTTAACTGATTCTTTAGTAAAAAAAGCAGGTAAAATAAAACAAATAAATATAAAGCCAATCAAATATATAATAAATTTTTTCATATTTTCCTCCAATGAAGTTTTTTAAAAAATACTATGCCATATTCCATTGTTTTCTCATTTTATCTAAAATTTTTCTTTCTATTCTAGATACCTGCACTTGTGTTATTCCAAGTATTTTTGCCACTTGAGTTTGTGTTTTTTCTTTGTAATATCTTAATAATATAACTTCTTTATCTCTATTTTCTAAATTATTAATCATTTGATGTATTGCTAATTTATTTGTTACTAATTCTTGCTCATTTTTATTATTTGATAATTTTTCTATTAAATTTATAGTGTTTCCATCTTTATTATTAGTATATGTAGCATTTTCTATTGAATCTACACTGTTCGTTGATTCTAATGCTAACAATATATCTTCTTTTGGAACATTTAACTCTTCACATAATTTGTTTATTGTTATTTCTTCTCCTTTTTTATTAAAATAGTCTTTCTGTAATTCTACTATTTTTATACTTAATTCTTTTATACTCCTACTTATTTTTATTGGACCATCATCTCTAATATACCTTTTTATTTCTCCAATCATATATGGTACAGCATAAGTAGATAATTTTACTTCATAGTTTGTATCAAATCTTTTTATTGATTTTATAAAACCCATACAGCCTATTTGATATAAGTCTTCTAGTTCATATCCTCTTCCATTAAATCTTTTTACAATACTCCATATTAAACCGATTATTTTCATTTATTAATTTTTCTAATTCTTCTTTATTTCCTTGTTGTGCTTTTTGTATGGATTGAATGATATTTTCACTCATATTTTATCCCTACTTTACATTATTTTAACAATTAATAAATTCTTTCATTTCATCTTCATCTTTTTTAATCTGCTCTTTTATTATTTTAGTCATAGTAACTTTAGTACCTAAACCTACTATTGATTCTACTTTCATAGAATCCATAAAATTTTCCATTATAGTAAATCCCATCCCTGACCTTTCTAAGTCTGGTTTTGTAGTATATAATGGTTCTTTGGCTATATCTATATTTTCAATTCCTTTTCCTTCATCAGAAATTTCTATTGTTATTTCTTTTCCTTTTAATTTAGCAACAATTTTTACTATTCCTAAACTATTTTCATATCCATGAATAATACAATTTGTTACTGCTTCTGAAACAGCAGTTTTTATATCAGATAATTCTTCAATTGTTGGATCTAGTTGTGAAGCAAATGCTGCTATAGAAATTCTCGCAAAAGCTTCATTTACAGATTTACTTACAAATTCTAATTTCATTTCATTATCAAAATGTTCATTCATTTTATTTATTCCTCATATCATATATTTAGGTTTTTAAGGTTTTACCTATAAACCTTTATTTTATTATAAATTAGTAATTGGTATCAATTTTAGAATTCCACTCATTTCAAAAATCTTTTTTACACTATTTGTTAAATTAGTAACTTCTAATTTTCCTCCTAACATATTGGCAAATTTATATCGACCAATAATAAGTCCTATTCCTGCACTATCCATGAAAGTAACACTATCAAAATCAAATACAACTCTTTTAGGCATATATCTTTCAATTTCATAATCCGCTTTCCTCCTTATCATTTGAACACTAAAATCGTCAATTTCTTCTGTGATTTTGAAAACTAGAAGCTTGTCCTTTTCATAAAATTTAGATTCCATTAATTTTTCCTCCTTCTGGTTTTTCTTTTTGTATTATAATTCTTTTTACAATATTTTCCAAGAGTAAAATATTAGAAGTTTTGTCGATTTGTTAAAACTTTTCGACAAAACTTCTAATATAAATAGTATAAAAAACCGAACATATCAACAACCTGTCAATATGTCCGGTTTTTTATTATCTGTAGTCTACAGTCCAATCCTCTTCAAGCCCAATTTCATTGATAAATATCTGAAAGATATTACATGCATCAGTATGTGGGTTAAAAGCCAAAAATACGATTTTTCCTTCTTTTTTTCTGAAAGACATTCCACATTTGACTTCCTGGATAGTTTTGACCGTATCATCATCAGTAGAATCTGTACCAATGTCATTTTTTTTGAGTATAATGGTATTGGTACCATCTGGAGCATTTTGCACCCATTCTGACAATATTGCTGCTACTTTAGCAGCAATAATTAATTTGTCCCTTATGCGATATAAGGAATCCACCTGATCGTTTCTGTAAAAATCTAACAAGATTTTCACTCCTTTTCTATAATGTTATAATTATCACCTTATAGGTGTTGTTACGGAAAATCTATATAAATTAGGTCTTGACCTAAAGTATAATCAATATACTACAAATATGCCACTTTTTCAATACTTTTTATATTTTTTCTA
>CALXZW010000090.1 GCA_944393345.1 uncultured Clostridia bacterium | reverse complement strand
AGACTGACCTTGTTTAATTAAAGGGCATATTATATGGGCTAATTCGTAAAGTTCAGTAGTGTTTAAATTAACACCTTAACTTTTAAAATACAATTAAAATCTATTTACTTTTACTAGAATAGAATTTACTTTTTTAATTTACTAATTAAAAAGTTAATTATTTATAGACTAACTTGCTATTGTATTATAAAAAAAAGTATGATATCATATAAGCACTAAAATTTATTAGAGGTGAATATGATGACATTAAAATTCATAACAGATTATATAGATAAAAAAATCAAAGAAAATGAAAGAAAAGTTATCCTTTCATTTTTTGAGGTAAGAATAAAATTAAATTTATCAGAAGAGCAAACAGATGAATTTCTAAAATTATGTAGAATAAGGTTAGAGAATTTAGGATATCAAGTATATTTTACTGGAGCTAAATATAATTATGAAAATGAAAACAAAGTAGTTCAAGACAATGAATTACTTGTAGCAATAAAACAATAAATATTTGATAACTAAAAATATTCTACTAATGAAGTGAACCCCAATTATTAGACAAAAAAGTTTAATAATTAAGGTTCATTTTTATGTATATTTATTTTAATAAAGTAATTTTATTTTTTTCTTTTTTAATAATTTTTTCATCTTGTAATTTTTTTAATTCTCTCATCATAGCAGATCTATCAATAATTAAATAATCAGACAAATCTGTTAAAGAAAAAGGAATAATGAAGCTTTTATTATTGTTTTCTGTAGATAAAGCATGAAAATATGTAAGTAATTTATCTCGAACACTTTTATGGGTAAGTAGCAATATTCTAAAGTTTTGCTCTGCAATATTATGTAATATTAAATCTGGTAAAGTACGTAATACTTCAATATGATATGTGCAAATTTCATTACATTTTTCAGCAGTATCATATGGATATATAAGTATTTTACATTTCTTTTTGGCAAGCACAAAAAGTTCCCTATCCATATAAATTTTAAATAAAGCCTCACCAAAAATATCGTTTTTCTTGTAGTAATATAAAATTTTTTTATTGCCTTCTTTATCGTAGGTAATAAGTTGGGCTTCACCTTCTAATAAAATGCAAAATTGATTTCTTCTAATTAAAAAAGTAGTTATGACTTCACCTGCTTGGTATTCCTTTACTTCAGTTAATTTACAATTAGTTTGTAATTTATTTATAAAATTGTCAATATCAAAATTTCGTTTCAAAATAATCACCTAAATTAATATATCACAAAAAAGTTGCAATAGCAACACTAAAAAAAAAGAAAAGCGAAATAAAGGCTTTTAATATGTTAAAAAAATTGTAATATAAATGTAATATTTTAAAAAAACGTATAAATATAAGTGTTTTTTTAAGTATCATTCAAAAAACGACATAAAAGTTGCCATAGCAACTTTTATGTTTTTTCAGTTTGAAATAAAATAAGGACAAATAAAAGATGGAGGTAATAAAAAATGCAAGTAATAAAAAGAGATGGACGAGTTATGAATTTTAATAAGGAAAGAATTGTTGATGCTGTAACAAAAGCTATGGCACAAACATCAGGAGGAATAGATTTAGAATTAGCAAATAAAATTGCTAGTGCAGTTGAAAAACAATTAGAATCAAAAAATCAAGTTACAGTATATGAAATACAAGATGCAGTAGAAAAGAAATTAATGGGATCAAGTAGAAAAGAAGTAGCACAAAGTTATATAACATATAGATATAATAGAGATGTAGCAAGAAAATCAAAAACAAAAGAAATATTTTTAGATATAATAGGAGCAAAATCAAACGATATAACAAGAGAGAATGCAAATATGAATGCAGATACTCCAGCAGGAATGATGATGAAATTTGCATCAGAAACAACAAAACCATTTGTTGATGACTTTTTATTATCACCAGAAGTAAGAGAAGCAGTAAGAGATGGATATATACATATCCATGATAAAGATTACTATCCAACAAAATCATTAACATGTTTGCAACATCCATTAGATAAAATATTATCTGAAGGTTTTAGAGCAGGACATGGAGCATCAAGGCCTGCTAAAAGAATAGAAACTGCTAGTATATTAGGATGTATATCTATGGAAACTATTCAAAATGAAATGCATGGAGGACAAGCAATACCAGCTTTTGACTATTTCTTAGCTCCTTATGTAAAGAAAACATTTATAGAAGAAATTAAAAAACAAGGTGAAGATTTAGATGTTGACGTATCAAATTTATTAGAATATCAACCAGAAGATTATATAAAAAAAGATTTGAAAGGATTGAAGGGAAATGAAAGAATAATACAATGTGCAATTAATCATACAGTAGAAAGAGTACATCAATCTATGGAGGCTTTTATACACAATATGAATACAATACATTCAAGAGGAGGAAACCAAGTTGTATTTAGTTCTATAAATTATGGAACAGATACTTCTCCAGAAGGAAGATGTATAATAAGAGAAATGTTGCAATCTACTTACGAAGGTGTTGGAAATCATGAAACAGCAATATTCCCAATTCAAATTTGGAAAAAGAAAAGAGGAGTTAATTACTTACCAGAAGATAAAAACTATGATTTGTATCAGTTTTCATGTGAAGTTGCTGCTAAAAGATTTTTCCCTAACTATATAAATTTAGATGCAACATTTAATCAAAATGAAAAATGGAAAGAAGAAGATCCAAGAAGATGGTATTATGAATGTGCAACAATGGGATGTAGAACAAGAGTATTTGAAAATAGACATGGAGAAAAAACTTCTGTTGGAAGAGGAAATTTATCATTTACTACAGTAGATTTACCTAAAATGGCAATAGAGTCAGCACTTAAGGCACAAGAAAAATTAGGCTTAAATTTTGAATTAGGAATTGGTAGTGAAAAAAATATGACAGAAAAATATAAAAAGACAGTTAAAAAAATATTTATGGATGAATTGGAAAAATATACAACAGTAGCTGCACATCAATTATATGAAAGATATAAATTCCAATCAACAGCAATAGCAAAACAATTCCCATTACTTATGGCTGGAATGTGGTTAGATAGTGAAAAATTAAAACCAAATGATACAATAGAAGAAGTTATAAAACATGGAACTTTAAGTGTAGGATTTATAGGATTAGCAGAATGTTTAATAGCATTAACAGGTAAACATCACGGAGAATCAGAAGAATCACAAAAATTAGGTATAGAAATAATTACAGCAATGAGAGATTTGACAAAAGAATTTTCAGAAAAATATAATTTAAATTATTCTGTAATAGCAACACCAGCAGAAGGACTTTCTGGAAGATTTACAAAAATGGATAAGAAAAAATATGGAATAATACCAGGAGTAACAGATAGAGAATATTATACAAATAGTAATCATGTACCAGTATGGTATAAATGTACAGCTGAACATAAAGCAAAAATTGAAGCTCCATATCATGATTTATGCAGAGCAGGACATATATTCTACATTGAATTAGATGGAGATGCAACACATAATCCAGCAACTATACAAGCAGTTGTAAATTTAATGGATAAATATAATATGGGATATGGAAGTATCAATCATACGAGGACAAGATGTTTAGATTGTGGATTCGAAAATGCAGATGCCAATTTAGTAACTTGTCCAAAATGTGGAAGCACTAATATAGATACTATTCAAAGAATTACTGGATATTTAGTTGGAACGACATCTCGTTGGAATGCAGCAAAATTAGATGAATTAAAAGATAGAGTTACACATACAGGCTTAGGAGAAAATGTAATAAAGGGGGCATAAAATATGAAAATGGCAGGTTTTTATGATGAGAGTATTTCAAATGGATTAGGATGGAGAGCAGTATTATTTGTAAGCGGTTGTCCACATAATTGTCCAGGATGTCATAATAAAATAGCACAAAACTATAATTACGGAGAAGAATTTGATGAGCAAAAAATTATAAATAGAATTAAGGAAAATTCTATATTAAATGGTATAACAATTAGTGGGGGAGAACCATTATGTAAAGAAAATATCTCTACTGTAAATAAATTTATAGAAGATGTAAAAAAAGAAAGACCTAATTTTGATGTTTGGTGTTATACAGGATATACATTAGAACAATTAGAAAATAGGAATGATGAAATCACAAATAAAACTTTAAAAAATATAGATGTTTTAGTAGATGGAAGATTTGTTGAAGAAAGAAAAAATCCAGAAATAAAATTTAGAGGCTCAGATAATCAAAGATTATTAGATTTAAAACGTTGTTTAAATGAGAATAAAATAGTAGAATTAGCTATATAAGCATTATAAAAAGCCAAAATTGACCATAGAATTATCTTGAAATCAATTTTGGCTTTTTCGGTTTTACATTAACGAATTACGCAATTTTCGGATTTTGGCTAATGCTTCATCTAAAATCCGAATTACTTCTTCCTTGCTAGACATGTCTCTAGCTTTAATGATACTAACTTCGATTGAAGCTAAAAGTAGCTTCATACCGATTTTTTGCATAGGAATCATCCTTTCAAATTAGTTTTTATTATTATATTATAAATTTATATAAAAATCAATAGAATCAAGGTTATGTTCAGGGTAATTTCATAAAATATTACAAAATTGTAATATTTAAAGATATATGTTAAAATCTTAGTGGTGATAACA
>CALXZW010000089.1 GCA_944393345.1 uncultured Clostridia bacterium | reverse complement strand
GAGGAAGAAATTAATTTAAAAGATAATATTAATATTTTCTATGGAGATAATGCTCAAGGAAAAACTAATATAATAGAAGCAATTTTTTTATCTAGTATTGGAAAGTCATTTAGAGCAAAGAAAGATGAAGAAATGATAAATATTAATAAAGATACTTCAATAATAGAGATTGAATATAATAAAATAGATAGAAGTGGAAAAATAAAAATAGAATTAGGGAAAAGAAAGAATATATATTTAAACGGAATTAAAATAAAAAAATTAAGTGAACTTTTAGGAAATATAAATACAGTAATTTTTACACCAGATGATATAAATATATTAAAAGGCAATCCTCAAAGCAGACGAAGGTTTTTAGATATTATGATAAGTCAGTTAAAACCTAATTATATGTATAATTTGACATTATATCAGAAAACATTAGAACAAAGAAATAAATATTTAAGACAGATTAAAGAAGAAAAAAAAGATGAAAGATTATTAGATATATGGGATGAAAAATTAGTTGAGTATGGAAACAATATATATATATATAGGAAAAAATTTATAGAAAAAATAAAAAAAGCAATATATAAAATTCATAGTGAAATAACAGATAACAAAGAAAAAATAAATATTGAATATATTACTGAATGTTATGATAAAAGTAATTATTTAAATTTATTGAAAGAAAGAAGAAAAATAGATATTATAAGGGGCTATACAACTCAAGGTGTACATAGAGATGATTTTATAATATATATAAATGAAAAAAAATTAGAGACATATGGATCGCAAGGACAACATAGAACTGCTTTGTTATCATTAAAACTAGCCGAACTAAATATTATAAGAGATGAAATTCAAGAAAGTCCAATTTTATTATTAGATGATTTTATGTCTGAGTTAGATGAAAAAAGAAGAAAACATTTTTTAGAAAATATAAGTAATACACAAGTAATAATAACTTGTACGGATAAAATAGAACTTGCAAATAAAGATTTTTTAATATATAATGTGAAAGATGGTAAAATATATAAAAATAATCTATAAAAAATATATATACAAGGAGGAAAAAATGGAAAAATATAATCATAAATATGGAGCAGAGCAAATTCAAGTTTTAGAAGGTTTAGAAGCCGTAAGGAAAAGACCTGGAATGTATATAGGAAGTACATCTGTAAGAGGATTGCACCATATGGTATATGAAATTGTAGATAACTGTGTTGATGAAGCATTAGCAGGTTATTGTACAGATATAAAAGTTGAAATAGAACCAGGAAATATAATAAGTGTAGAAGATAATGGTAGAGGAATACCAGTAGAGATTCATCCAAAAACCAAAATATCTACTGCAGAAACTGTTTATACAGTATTGCATGCAGGGGGAAAATTTGGTGGAGATAGTGGATATAAAGTATCAGGAGGACTACATGGAGTAGGAGCTTCTGTTGTAAATGCATTGTCTTCTTGGACAGAAGTGACTATTAAGAGAGATGGCGGAATTTATCAAATGTATTTTGAAAAAGGGAAAACTGTAAGAAAATTAGAAAAAATAGGAAATGCAGAGGGAACAGGAACAAAAGTAAGATTTTTAGCAGATGATACTATTTTTGAAAGTTTAGATTACGAATATGAAGTTTTAGAAAAAAGATTTAGAGAAATGGCTTTTTTAACAAAAGGGTTAAAAATATCAATAGAAGATAAAAGAGAAGAAAATCCAAAAAAAGCAGAATTTTGTTTTGAAGGAGGTTTAATTTCTTTTGTAGAGTTTTTAAATAAAAATAAAGAAAAATTACATAAAACACCTATATATATAGAAAAGGCAGGGGAAGTACCAGTAGAAATAGCAATTCAATATACATCAAGTTATTCAGAAAATATTTATACATTTGTTAATAATATAAATACAATTGAAGGTGGTACACATCTAGAAGGATTCAAAAGATCTCTTACAAAAGTATTTAATGATTATGCAAGAACTCATAATATATTGAAAGAAAAAGATAATAATTTACAAGGAGAAGATATAAGAGAAGGAATAACAGCAGTAGTTTCTGTAAAAGTAAAAGAACCTCAATTTGAAGGACAAACAAAAACAAAATTAGGAAATAGTGAAGTAACTGGAATTGTACAAAGTATGGTAAATGAAGCTTTATCTACATTCTTAGAAGAAAATCCTAATGTTGCAAAATCAATTTTAGAAAAATGCATTAGTGCATCAAGAGCAAGAGAAGCAGCAAGGAAAGCAAGAGAATTAGTAAGGAAAAAGAGTAATTTAGAAACAAGTACATTGCCAGGAAAATTAGCGGATTGCAGTAGTAAAAATCCAGAAGAATGTGAAGTATATATAGTAGAGGGAGATTCTGCTGGAGGAAGTGCAAAACAAGGAAGGGACAGAAAATTTCAAGCTATATTACCTTTATGGGGAAAGATGTTAAATGTTGAAAAGGCAAGAGCGGATAAAATATATGGAAATGATAAATTAAATCCCGTAATAGTTGCTGTTGGTGGCGGTATAGGTTCAGAATTTGATATTACTAAAATAAGATATGGAAAAGTAATAATAATGGCTGACGCCGACGTAGATGGAGCACATATTAGAACTTTATTATTAACATTTTTCTTTAGATATATGAGACCATTAATTGAAAATGGAAATGTATATTTAGCTCAACCACCATTATATAAGTTATCTAAAAAAGGGATGGATGATATATATTGTTATACCGATGATGATTTAAGTAAGGCTTTTCGCGATTTAGAAGAAAAAGGTATAGCAAGAGAGAGTTTATCTATTCAAAGATATAAAGGTCTAGGAGAAATGAATCCAGAACAATTATGGGAAACAACAATGAATCCAGAAAAAAGAATATTAATAAAGGTAACAATGGATGATGCAATTAAAGCAGATGAAATATTTACATTATTAATGGGAGATGAAGTAGAGCCAAGAAGAGAATTTATAGAACAAAATGCAAAATATGTTAAAAATTTAGATATTTAAAATTAAAGGTAGATATAAAATAATATATCTACCTTTAATCTATAAAGCTAATAATAATCTTAGTTAAAACTAATATACCTAATAGTCAAACCTAATATATATTACTATATAAATAAGCTATATACCAAATATATTAATCAGTCACTCGACTATGAATACATTTTAAACAACTGTATTCATCCTAAAAGGACTAGTAACAACCGTTTTATACAAATATAAAAATAATCTTAGCTCGAACATAATACATATAATTTAACCATATATAAAAAATAAAGAATAAAAATTATAAAATATAGCCTACAAACACATATTACACTCTTATCGCCGACATTTAATAATATAAAAATTTACACTATTAAATATCTTTGTCCGAATATTATTAAACTAACTAAAATCTAATAGTACTCTTGGCTCAACTATTATTAACTTTACAATATTATTATTAACAGAAAAGAAAAAAATATTCATAAAAAATTAAAAAATTAATTTGTCATTTTTTGTCGATGAATTTTTATTGACAAAAATAATTAATGAATGTAAAATAAAAAAATAGGAGGTGAAAATATAAGAAAAATATCAGTTCAAAATTGGTTACCATTTGAAAAAATTTTTGAAAATGGAAATATAAAAATAAAAAAAAATAAATATATAAAAATTATAAAAATAAATAAAATAAATTATAATTTAAAATAAGATATAGAAAAAAAAGCAAATTTAAATTCTTATAAAATATTTTTAAAAACTTGTAATTTTGATATCCAAATTTTAATTCAAAGTAGTAAAGAAAATTTAGAAAAACATATTTCTAAAGTCAATAAAAATATCCAAAAAAATAAAAATAAATATTTAGAAAAAATAAGTAAAAATTATATTAATTATATTAATATAAAAAATCAAGATAAAAAATCATCATCAAAAAATTATTATATTATTATTTCAAATAATAATATATATTCAAAAAAAATAGAAAATATTGAAATTATAGATAATGAATTAAAAGAAAAATATTTTAAAATTAAAGAATGTTTATTAAGATGTGGAAATAATGTGGAAGAAATTAATAATAAAAAAGAAATCATAGATATTTTATATTCTTTTTTTAATACAAGAAAATATATAAATAAATTATAAAAAGGAGGAAATATAATTTTAAAAAAAATAAAAACAGAAAGAAAAATAACACAAGGAGTAGAAACAGATAAAGATATTTTATCTCCAGCATATATTAATATACAAAATCCTAGATATTTAGAAATAGATAATTTATATTATTCAGGATTAATTATTACGAATTATTTTAGAGAGCAATCAGATATAATATTAAAAAATTTGATTGAAATAAATATTAATATGAATATTTCTATATTTTATGAAAAACAAGATACATATAAAACAATTAAAGAATTAACTTATAATATAGGAAATGTAGGTGTAGAATTAAAAGAAAATAATGAAAATAGACAAGATATAGATATTGCTGCTTATACATATAATGATGCAAAATATATTAGAAAAGAAATGCAGATAAATAACGAAGAAATGTATTTCTTATATATCTATATAGAATTATATTCTGAAGATATAAAAGAATTAGAATATAATATTAATAAAATGGAAGAAATTGTACAAAGGAAAGAATTACAAAAAAGA
>CALXZW010000088.1 GCA_944393345.1 uncultured Clostridia bacterium | reverse complement strand
AGGAAACCCAAGGAAATATTGAATTAACATTAATTACATGCACATTAGATTCGGAAAAAAGAATTATAGTTAAGGCTGTAGCTAAGTAGATTTTAAAATATAGGAGAGGAATAATATTAATATGAGAAAACTAACAATTATAGCAATAATATTTTTCTTAGTAATAATAATAAATACAAATGTAAATTGTGCATATACAGTAACAGGAATAGAAAATTTTCCGGAACAATATATAGGATACTTACAGGTTTTAAAAAATAAATATCCAAATTGGGAATTTATAGGATTGTATACGGAATTAGATTGGAATTATGTTATTGAAAATGAAAATATATTTGGTAAAAATCTTGTACCAAAATCTTATACAGATGAATGGAAAAATACAAAGCCAGGAGAATATAATGTAGAGGTAGATAGTGGATGGGTAGATTCTTCTAAAAAAGCAGTAGAATATGCAATGGATCCTAGAAATTTTTTGAATGAAGTAAGGGTGTTTCAATTTGAAGTATTATCATATACGGAAAATATGGAAGAGTTATCAACAATAGAAAAAATATTATATGGAACAGAATTTTATAATAAAATTGTAAGTTATATAAACAGTCAAGGACAAACTATAACTATGAATGAAAAATATGCTGATTTAATATTAAAAGCAGCTAAAACTTCTAAGGTAAGTTCATATCATTTAGCTTCTAGAATAAAACAAGAAGTAGGACCTTTTTTATCACATTCATCAATAAGTGGAACTGTAGCAGGATATGAAGCATTATATAATTTTTATAACATAGGAGCAACAAGTTCATCAGAACCTATGGGCGCTATTATTAATGGATTAAAATATGCGAGAGATGGAAAAGGTGCAAGTGAGTCAATAAAAAATAAATATTTAATTCCATGGAATACAAAAGAGAGGGCGATAACTGGAGGTGCAATATTTATAGGTTCTAGTTATATAAATATAGGTCAAAATACAATATATCTACAAAAATTTCATGTTGCAGATAATAATAATGGAGAATTATTTTGGCATCAATATATGACAAATGTTTTAGCACCATATAGTGAGTCTAATATTATATATAAAGGTTATCTAAATAGTAACCTTTTAAATGAAAAAATGACATTTATAATACCAATATATAACAATATGCCAGAATTACCTTGCAAAAGGCCAAATATATTGGAAAAAGATTATGTTAAAGATAATACAAAAGTATATGCAAATGTGACAAATACTTTAAATATAAGAAGTGGGCCTTCTACTACTTATGAAAGTATAACAACTGTGACTAAAAACGATATAATGACAAGAATAGAAAAAGGTATACAAAATGGAGAATTGTGGGATAGAGTCGTTTTAGAAAATGGTATTGTAGGATATGCATTTCAAAATTATTTACAAGAAATTCCAAAAGAACAAGTTACTCAAATTAATTTGTCTATAGATAAAACTACAATAAATAAAAATGAAACTGCTCAAATTAAAGTACAAATTTTACCAGAAGAAGCAAAAGATGAAAAATTAACATTTATTTCAAATAATCCTAATATAATAAGTGTAGATGAATATGGAAATATTTATGGAATTCAATCTGGTGAAGCTACAATAATAGCAAGAGCTAAAAATGGTATTGAAGGAAGAATAGATGTAAAAGTATATACTAAAGTAGAAGATATAATATTAGGAATAAAAGATTTAGCTATTCAAGAGGGAGAAGAATATATTTTAAAACCAATTGTGCTTCCAGATGATGCAAGCAACAAGAATTTAAGTTATAAAGTTGAAAATAGTGAAATAGCCAGAATAGATTCTGGTGGAAAAATATTAGGAATAAAAGAAGGTTTAACAGTAATAAATGTAACATCTGAAGATAGTAAAATTGAGAAAAAATTAAATGTCAAGGTTATAAAAAAGATAGCAGAAGAGGAATTGAAATTTGATGATTCTTTAATTATACAAGGAAATATTATAAGTGGTTTTGATGATAAAAATATGGAAGTAGAAGAAATAAAAAAATATATTACTACTAAATATGTAATAAAAATAGAAAATGATAAAGGGCAAGAATTATTAAATAATCAAAAAGCAGGAACTAATTCAAAAATAAAAATAATAGGAGAAAATCAAACTGTCATAGCAGAATTTATAATATTATTATATGGAGATGTAACAGGAGACGGAAAAATTAACAGTATCGATTTATTAGTATTACAAAGACATATATTAGAAATAGAAAAAATAGAAGAAATATATCAAAAAGCAGGTAATATGAGAAAAAATGATAAAAAACCAACTACAGTAGATTTATTACTAATTCAAAGATATATATTAGGTTTATTATAAAAGAGGAAGAATATGAGAAAAATTTATTTGATAATTTTTATGTTGATAATAATCTTTATAATTATTACTAACTTAAATGTTTGTATGGGTAAAGATAATTTAATATTAAAATCAGATAGAGAAAATGTTGAAGTAGGAGAGAATTTTAAGATATATATTAATATAGATGATATAAAAATTGCTTCCTATATGTTAAATATTTATTTTGATTCTGATAAATTAGAGTATATATCAGGACCTGATAATACAAATATTATAGAAAACAGAATCATAAATATTTGGTATGATGAAACAGGTGGAAATGGTTTAAAAACCAATCAAGAAATTGCAGTTTTTGAATTTAAAGCAAAAGAGAAAAGTGGAATAGCAAGTTTTAATTTAATTGGGGAATTCTTTGATGAAAATGCAAATATAATAGATGTAAATAATTGTCATATTCAAGTAAATATAAATGAAAAAATTCAAAATACTACTAATAATAATATAAATGATTCTGGTAGCACAAAGTTAAGCATCTTAAGATTAAATAAAGAAGGAATTATTCCAGAATTCTCTCCAGATGTATATGAGTATTATTTTATAACGGATTTATCAACAAATTCGTTAGAAATAACAGCTATACCAGAAGATGAAAATGCTAAAATAGAAATTAGCGGGAATCAAGATTTGAAAGAAGGATATAATAAAGTTGCAATAAATGTTATATCAGAAGATAAATCAAAAAAAGAGAAATATATAATTAATGTTACAAAAACAGGAAATAAAGAAGTAGCAAATGCAAATTTAGAAATTCTTGCCATAGAAAATGTTATGATGGAGCCATTATTTGATACTAATATATTAAACTATAAAGTTAATGTTGCAAATAATATGGAGAAACTTAATATTTTTGCAGTACCAGAAAATGAAACAGGGAAAGTTGAAATAATAGGAGGAGAAAATTTACAAATAGGTGATAATGAAATAATTGTAAATTCTATTGCTCCAAATGGTTTTACTAATAAAAAATACAAAATTTTAGTTCATAGAAGGAGCAGTGAAGAGGATATAAAATATGAAGAAGAAAAAGAAATAGAATCAGAAAAATTAAATGCTATTTTAGAGGAAAAAGAAACAGATAATAAAGAAGAAAAAAATATTGAAAATATAAAAAATAATAAAAATAATAATTATACTGCAATAATATTTTTAATATTATCAATTGTTATAAGAATTATTATATTAAAAAAATATAAAATATAAAAAATTAAAATATATGCAGATGTTTGCATATATTTTTTTATAATGTTATGATAAAATATATAGTGTAGTAATTATATAAAAAAGGAGGAGATAAGGATGACTAAAGAGGAAATATTAAAAAGAGTGGATCATACAAATTTGAAACAAATTGCAACTTTTAAAGATATTAAGAAATTATGTGATGAGGGAATAAAGTATAATGTTGCATCTATTTGTATACCACCTTGTTATGTAAAAGATACAAAAAAATATGTGAAAGGAAAAATTAAAGTATGCACAGTAATAGGATTTCCAAATGGTTATTCTACAACAGATACTAAAGTTTATGAAACAAGAGAAGCTATAAATGATGGTGCAGATGAAATAGATATGGTTATTAATATTGGTTATTTAAAGGACAAAAAATATGATGATATAAAAAAAGAAATAAACTTGGTAAAAAAAGAGTGTAATGGAAATATACTTAAGGTAATAATAGAAACTTGTTTATTATCAGATGAAGAAAAAGTTAAAATGTGCGAAATAATAAGTGAATCTGATGCAAATTATATAAAAACCTCTACAGGGTTTTCGACAGGTGGTGCAACATTAAAAGATATAGAATTGTTTAAAAATCATTTAAAAAATTCTAAAATAAAAATAAAAGCAGCAGGAGGAATTGGAAATTTTGAAGTTGCAGAACTTATGATAAATAATGGAGCAGATAGATTAGGAACAAGTAAACTCGTAAAGTTAATGAAATAAAGTTATTGTTAAAAAATATATAAAATAAAAAAATATAATTTTTTTTATAATTTATGTAGCAACCATTTTTTGTACTACAAGTAACAAATGATTTTTGTATAATATTGAAAAAATAAATAATTAATATAACATAAAAACAACTCTCAATGAAATTTGAAAGCTGTGGTGCACCAGGAGGGATTCGAACCCCCGACCTTCCGGTTCGTAGCCGAACACTCTATCCAACTAAGCTACTGGTGCATACATAAATATTATAAAGCATAAATAAAAAAAATTCAATAAAATTAAAAAAATTTATAAAAAAATATTGCAAATATTTAATAAATATGATATATTATATTAGCGTTTGAAATCGAGGTGTAGCGCAGTTGGTAGCGCGCGTGGTTTGGGACCATGAGGTCGCAGGTTCGATCCCTGTCACCTCGA
>CALXZW010000087.1 GCA_944393345.1 uncultured Clostridia bacterium | reverse complement strand
AAAAATACCTTTGTGTATTTTTAATATCTTCTGGTTTTGTTCTCTTGTACTTTTCTTTTAAGTATTTTTGCATTTTTTTTATTGTTAAACTCATAAAATATACCTCCTATTACTATCTCTATTATAATATCCTAAGATAAAAAATCACTCTATATTTTCGTATAAAATAATCCAAAAATTAATTTATGTAACACTATATAACTTTACCTTCCAGAGCTTATATTTCCTTTTTTAGAAAACCTGTCTTCATATTTTTTTAAAACCTCATCTAAAGCTTTTTTTAAATCAATATTTAATCCATTCGCAACACAAATTAACGAAAACAAAACATCTCCTAATTCTGCTTCAAGATTTTCAGTATTACAATAATCTTTTTTTCCATAATCATTTCCTTTTAGTATTTCTTTTCCTAATTCTCCAACCTCAGAAACCAAATCAATAAATCTTGTTTCTCTTGAGCTCTCTAAATCATATTTCTTAATAAAATTCTTAACTTTATCTTGAATATCTTTCATTCTATTCTCCATCATAATTTAATATAAGTCTAATAAATTATAAAATTGTAATTTAAAAAATACCTTTATTATATTTTAATTGACCGTAAATCATAAAAATCCAACCGATTATAATACCCAAAACTGTAATATACCATATATTCTCATTATTAAAAATCATTTGTAATATTGCAGTTACAACCATACAAATTCCAATTATCAAAGTTCCGATTCCCATTATCTTACCATATTTCTTTGTATTTTCTCTTGTAACTTTTGAGCGATTATACCAATGGATTGATGTAATATTACCTTTAAAATTGAAAATGCCAAGAATAATAATACATATAGCAAAAATTAGCAAAATTATATACTCCATAATTTTATCCTCTCCTTTTTACTATTTTATAGCATTATATCATAAAAAAGAAAATCACTCTATATAAATTGGTAAAAATATTTTTCTAAAAATAGTTATATTGCTGTTTTTATTTATCTATGACTATTCTAAATTCTTCATTATTGCCTCTAATAATTTCACTAACTCATTTTTTGTTATTGCTATTGTTTTAAGAAATATTAAATAATAATATATAAATTGTAATATTTTAATAAAGAGATGTAACCATGTTACATCCCCCCAAAAAATCACACAAATTTAAGCTCAATGTTTTATTGTATATATGTCATTATAACTTCGCCTATAATATTTTTGCTCCAAAAGGTGCTAAAGATAATTTTGCAATTTTAAAAAACTGTAGACCAAATGGTATTCCAATAATAGTCATACACCATATACAACCAAAAATCAAATTCTCTATTGCCATAGGAATACCAAAGAATATTATCCATATCACATTTGCTAATAATGATGGTACTCCCCCACCATATTCTACTTCTTTTCCAAATGGAGCAAATGACATTGATGCAAACTTGAAACACTGTAATCCATAAGGTATTCCTACAATAGTAATACACCAAATCACTCCAGATAATATCCATGAAAGTCCACTAAAAAAGCCTCCAAATATAAACCATAAGACATTTCCTAAAATGCTCATAATTGATTCTCCTTTTCATAAAAATTAATTATTTTTTGTGTGATTATTTGCATAGTTATTTAACCTTTGCAAGTATAGTATATTTTTACATAGTTTTATAAACTATCGTCTTAAACTATAATACTATTTATACAAGTATTTTTTATATTATATCATTTAATTGTTTTTATTGCTATTATTTTATCTTACAATTCTCTTACATTTTTGTAATTCTAGATTACTACAAATGTTAATATCAGAGATGTAAATTTAAAAATGATAAAATGCCATTTAATAATATATACGTATGTACTTTACTTTAATTTATTATATTCTTCATTTGAAACTGATTCTAACCATTCGTTTGATGTATTTTCTCCAGGTACTTCCACTGCTAAATGGCTAAACCAAGAATCTTTTTTGGCTCCATGCCAATGTTTCACATTTGCTGGTATTGTTATTACATCTCCTAGTTTTAAGCTTTGCGCTCTTTTCCCTTCTTCTTGATACCATCCCTCTCCTTCAACACATATAAGAATTTGTCCTCCCCCTGATGTAGATTTGTGGATATGCCAATTGTTTCTACATCCTGGTTCAAATGTTACATTTGCTATAAATACTTTTGTTTCTTTTAGGTTAGTCAATGGCTTTAAATATGAATTTCCGACAAAATATTGTGCATATGCTGTGTTTGGTTCTCCAATTCCAAAAAAGCCTCCATGTTCTTCTTTCACATTTTCTCCTTCAGAATATACTTCTTTTGCCATTCTAAAAGCAGCCCAAGCATTTGGCCAACCCGCATAAAATGCTATATGTGTTAATATTTCTGCCATTTCTGATTTTGTAATGCCATTATTTCTAGCTGTTTGTATATGATATTTTAAAGAACTATCTACTATTCCTTTACTTATTAATGTTGTTATTGTTATCATTGATCTATCTTTTAATGATAATTTATCTTCTCTTGACCATACTTCTCCAAATAATATATCATCATTTAATTCTGCAAATTTAGGTGCAAAATCTCCTAAACTATCATGTCCCGCTGTTTGTTTTACCATAATAAATCATTCCTTTCTATTATATATTATCTTTCCTTTTTTATTTATTAAGTGAAAATGTAACAGTAACATCTCCATTACCTAATATCTCTTTTAATTCTTTTTGTGTAATATTTTCTATTTTTCCTAATTTAGTAAAATTCCATGTATTAGTATCATAATATATAGTAATTTTATTACCTTGATAAAGTATTATATCACCTGGCATAGTTGTAATATTTTTATCATTTCTAGTCAAATTAAATCCTAATGATCCTACTTTTTCAAAATTTGCATAATCTGACATTTCTATTGTTATATCCTCTTGTTTTAATTTTTCTACTAATTCATTTACTGATGAATTATTTTCTAAAGCTACTGTTAGAATTTTATTATCTATTTTAATATATAATTTCATATTCTCCTCCATCTGCATATTATCGCTATTTTTATTATCTTCTGTTTTACTATTTTTTAATACAAGTACTATACATATAGTAAATAATAAAATCAAACAACTTAGTATAATTATTTTTTTATTCATTTTACTCTCCATCTTTATTTTAAATTCTTGTTAAAAAATTCCTCTATCTTATCAAATGGTATTACATCGATTTTATCATATAAATCTGTGTGAACAGCATTAGGTATTATCATTAGTTCTTTATTATCTTTATATTTACTATTTTTAATCATATTACTATAAGCATCTTTACTAAAATAACAAGAATGAGCTTTTTCGCCATGAATTATTAAAACACTACTACGAATTTCACTACTATACTGTAAAATTGGCATATTTATAAATGAAAGTGATGAAGTTACATTCCATCCTTCATTTGAATTCAATGATCTTTTATGGTATCCACGTTTTGTTTTATAATAATCATAATAATCTTTTACGAAAAAAGGTACCTCTTTTGGAAGCGGGTCTACCACCCCTCCTGCTCTTGCATAAGTTCCAGATTTGTAATCTTTTACCCTTTGTTCATTTAATGTTCTTTTCATTTCATAACGAGCATTTTCATCTAAACTATCAAAATATCCATTAGCATTTACTCTACTCATATCATACATTGTAGATGTAACAGTTGCTTTTATTCTGGTATCAATAGCAGCTGTATTTAAGGCTATTCCACCCCATCCACATATACCAATAATTCCAATTTTTTCAGAATCTACATTCTCTTGAATTGACAGAAAATCTACAGCAGCTGAAAAATCCTCTGTATTAATATCTGGTGACGCTACATAACGAGGTAAACCTCCACTTTCTCCTGTAAAAGATGGATCAAATGCTATTGTTAAAAATCCTCTTTCTGCCATTATCTGAGCATAAAGTCCTGATGCTTGTTCTTTTACTGCCCCAAATGGTCCACATACAACTATTGCAGGAAGTTTATCCGTTACAATTTTAGGTTCATATAAATCAGCTACTAATTTAATCCCATAACGATTGTGAAATATTACTTTTTTCTGATTAACTTTATCGCTTTTAGGGAATGTTTTGTCCCATTCTTGTGTTAATTTTAATTCTTCATTCATTTACTTTCCTTCTTTCTTATAATTTTTTGGAATTTTATCAATTTCCAATGTTGGAGAAATAGATGAAATATTTTCTACTACTTTTTCTGTCCCGGCTTCGATTGCAGTCTTATAATACCATTCCTTGAATTCAAATTCTTTAAGACAAGTATTTAATTCATTAATTTGTTTTTGTATTGATTCCTTTTGCTGTAAAATCAAATTATATCTTTCTTGTAACGTTGCATCTCCTTTTTGCGCAAGCTTAACATATTCTTTGATTTTTTTTATTGGCATATTGATATTTTTCATACAATTTAATACTCTAAGCCATTTGAAATCTTTATCTTCAAAAACTCTTCTTCCATTTACTTTTTTTACGTTTGGAAGTAATCCTTCTGAATCATAATACCTTAATGTCGATGGTGTTATTCCCATAATTTTTGCTATTTCTTTAATTGAATATGACATATCTTTTTCCTCCTACCATAGTATACAAGTTAAAGTTAACTTTAAGTCAAGTCTTTTTTGAAACTTTTTAATATTTAATTTTTACACTACTATTTGCTTTATAATTTTGTTTATCTATTTTTCATATATTTTTCTATTAATGGTATTCTTTCTTTATCTTTTTTTCTATTACTTTTTTTCAAAAATTCATAATATTTCTCGATACTTTGCAAATTATATTCTCCATATTTTTCTATTTTCCATGATTCCTTTGTATCAAGAACGCATTCAATTTTATCATTTATCATATA
>CALXZW010000086.1 GCA_944393345.1 uncultured Clostridia bacterium | reverse complement strand
CATTGTTATCACCACTAAGATTTTAACATATATCTTTAAATATTACAATTTTGTAATATTTTATGAAATTACCCTGTCAATTAGCCTAAATCAGTTGATTTTTCTATTAAAATCGGTTATAATAATTAGTCGTAAAAGGAGAGAAAAAGCAATGTATATTAATCCTAATTTAGTAGAAAAATTATGTGAAGAAGCAGGAGAATCAAGAACAAAAAAAGCAATTAATTATAAAAATTCTAATAGAGTAAGAATATTAGAAGCAATTTGTGATAATGAAAATAGTTTTGAAATAAGAGCATTAGTTTATGGAACACAAAATTATAGAACATATATAGAAGTAAAAAATGGAGAAATAGAAGATACAAATTGTGAATGTTTAGATTACTATAATCATTATGGTATTTGCAAGCATACACTAGCGTCAGTCTTAAAGTATAATGAAAATTATAAAAAAGTAAATACAGTTAATAGTTTTTTAAATAGTAATAACAATTTATCAAAAAGTGCATTTGAACACCGTAATTTTAGACAAATTGTTAATGTTTTTTTTAATGAAGAGATAGAAAATATTGAGGATGAACCAAAAATAAAAGTAAGAGGAGATATAAAATTAGAACCAAAAATATTTTATGATAAGTTTGTCAATCAAATGCAAGTAGAATTTAGAATTGGCAATAAAAAAATGTACAAGTTAAAAGATTTAGCAGAATTTTATACTAGAATTATAGAAAAAGAATTTTATAAATATGGAGAAAAATTAGAGTTTTTACATACTAAAGATGCTTTTGAAGAAAGTAGTAAGCCATTATTAGAATTTTTATTAAAATATGCAGAAATAATAAAATATGCAAATTCTAACATAAATAGCAATTATAGATATTATGGAAAAGCATTAAATGAGAACAGTATTATACTAGGAAATTCGGGAATAGATGATTTATTTGAGATATTGAAAAATCAAAAAGTAGAATTTCAAAAAGAATACCAAAAAGGATTAATAGAATTTACTGATGAACAACCTAAAATAGAATTTAAACTTAGAAAAATATCTAATAAAGAATATATAATTACTCCCAATGTAGAAATATTTAATATATCTATAATAAAAGGTAAAAATTATAAATATGTGTTAATTAATGACAAATTACATAGATGTACAAAAGAATTTGAAAGGTCAAATTTAAAATTATTAGAACTATTTAGACAAAACTATTTAACAGAATTAACATTAGGTGAAGAAGAATTATCACAATTATTTTCAGTAATTATTCCTAAAGTAAAAAATGCAATAAAATTTGAAAATATATCAGAGCAAGACATAGAAAAATATAAACCTAAGAAATTAGCAGTAAAAGTTTTTTTGGATTTTGATGAAAATAATTATATAGTAGCAGATGTAAAATTTTGTTATGAAAATGAAGAATTTAATCCATTAGAAGAAAATATAAAAATATTATCTCCAAGAAATATGATATCAGAAACAAAGGCGTTAAATCTTTTTAGAAAATCAGGTTTTATGCTAGAACAAAAAAATTTAAGATTTATATTACCTAATGATGAAAATATATATCAATTTTTATCAAATGATATAGAATACTATATGCAAAAATTTGAGGTTTTGGTAACAGATAATTTTAAAAGCAAGGAAATAAGACAACCGAGATTAGGAAGTTTAGGGGTAAAAGTAGAAAATAATTTATTATCAATAGACTTAAAAAATTTAGATATTGATCCTAAAGAATTAGAAGAATTAATGGAAAAATATAAACTAAAGAAGAAATATCACAGACTAAAATACGGAAGTTTTATAAATTTAGAAGAAAATCAAGAGATGGAATTTTTAGATAAACTAGTTTCAGGTATGGATATAGATTATAAAGAATTAGAAAAAGGAGAAGTAAAACTTCCTGTACATAGAAGTCTATATTTAAATGAATTATTAAAAGGAATAAAAGGTACTGAAATAATAAAAAATAGTGAATATAGAAAGATTGTAAATAGTTTAAATAAAGATCAACTAGATGAAGTCATAGAAGTCCCTGAAAAATTAGAAAAAATATTAAGATATTATCAAAAGACAGGATTTAAATGGTTAAAAATTTTGGATATGTATAAATTTGGGGGAATACTTGCTGATGATATGGGACTTCGGAAAAACAATTCAAATGTTATCTGTTATTCTGGATTACGTTGATAATTTTTCTGGAAAAGATGAAGAAAGAAAAGCAACATTGGTAGTATCACCAAGTTCTTTAACATTAAACTGGGAAAATGAAGCAAAAAAATTTGCAGAAAATTTAAAAGTTTTAGTCATAAGAGGAACTTTAAGTGAAAGAAAAAAACAAATAAGTAAAATAGGAGAATATGATTTAGTAATAACATCTTATGATTTATTAAAAAGAGATATTGAAATATACAAAGAAAAAAATTATCAATTTAGATATATAATAGCAGATGAAGCGCAATATTTAAAAAATAGTAATACACAAAATGCAAAAGCAATAAAACAAATAAAAGCAGTCACAAGATATGCTTTAACAGGAACTCCAATAGAAAATTCATTAGCAGAGTTATGGTCAATATTTGACTATATAATGCCTGGATATTTATTTAGTTATAAAGACTTCAAAGCAATATATGAAACACCTATAGTTAAAGATAATGATAAAAGAGCAATGGAAAAATTAAAAATGTTAATAGAACCTTTTGTTTTAAGAAGATGTAAAAAAGATGTTTTAAAAGAACTTCCAGAAAAAACAGTTACAGTTTTAAGTAATGAAATGGAAGAAGAACAAAAAAATATATATATATCATATTTAACACAAGCAAAACAAGAAATAGCAGAACAAATTGATATAAATGGTTTAGAGAAAAGCCACATAAAAATATTAGCAGCTTTAACAAGGCTAAGGCAAATTTGTTGTCATCCAAGTTTGTTTATAGAAAATTATGATGGAGGAAGTAGTAAACTAGAACAATGCATAGAAATAATTGAGGAAGCAACAAATGGAGGTCATAAAATTTTATTGTTTTCTGGTTATACATCAATGTTTTCAATAATTCAAAAAGAATTAGAAAAAAGAAATATAAAATATTTTAAATTGACAGGATCAACAAAAGTAGATGAAAGAATAGAATTAGTAGATGAATTTAATGAAAATCCAAAAATAAAAGTATTTTTAATTTCTTTAAAAGCAGGAGGAACTGGTTTAAATTTAACAGGTGCAGATATGGTAATACATTATGATCCTTGGTGGAATATAGGGGCAGAAAATCAAGCAACAGATAGAGCATATAGAATTGGACAAAAAAATAATGTTCAAGTATATAAATTAATTACTAAAAATTCAATAGAAGAAAAAATATATGAGTTGCAAAAAAAGAAAGCAGAGTTAGTAGAGAATATGTTAAGTATAAAAACTTCATTTATAAATAAACTTTCAAAAGATGATATTATGAATTTGTTTAATTAAAATATAAGTAATTATAACTGACTAATATTAAATATATAAGGAGAAGCTTGAATAAGATGAGTAGAGGAAGAAGTAATGAATGGAGAAAAACTTATAACAGGAGAAATTGGTATGAACGATATGGGAGAGAAGAAGATGTAAATAGAGAAAGAACATTAAATTATAGATTAGATATGCTAATGGAAAAATATGAGAATACGGCTTTTAATGATGAACAAGAAGAATTAAAAATTCTACAAGGAATTTTAGAGATATATGAAACATTAGATATAGAAGATTTTGAATATAATAAAAATGATTACGAGATAAAAGAAAAAAGATATAAATATTTAAGAGAAAAAAATTCTCAAGAAAAATTCATATCAAATAGTGAGTGGACAGAATATCAAAGAGATGAGCAATAATAATAAAATGGTATTTGCATTTTAAACAAAACATAATATATAAAATTAATAATAAAGGAGTTTATTTAAATGAAAGATTATATAACAGTAATAGGTGGCGGATTAGCAGGGAGTGAAGCAGCATATCAGATTGCTAGAAAAGGAATAAAAGTAAAATTATACGAAATGAAACCTAAGAAATTTTCGCCAGCACATAATAATTCTAATTTAGCTGAAATTGTTTGTAGTAATTCATTTAAATCAAATTTATTAACAAATGCTTGTGGTTTATTAAAAGAAGAATTAAGAAGACTAGACTCTCTATTAATTAAAATTGCAGATGAAACGAAAGTTCCAGCAGGACAAGCGTTAGCAGTAGATAGAGAAAAATTTTCTGAAAGAGTGACAAATGAATTAAGAAAAAATTCATTAATTGAGATAATTAATGAAGAAGTAATAGATATAAAGGAAATGGTTAAAGATGGAATCGTAATAATAGCAACAGGGCCACTTACTTCTGAAAAACTAGCTAAACAGATTCAAGAGATAACGGGGCAAGATAAATTATATTTTTATGATGCAGCAGCTCCAATAGTCACAAAGGAAACAATAAATTTTAAAATAGCTTTTTATGGAGATAGATATAAACAAGAAAAAAAGAAGGAAGAGACAGAGAAAGAATGGAAAGAAAGATTACGAAAACAAGAAGGAGAAGAACAAAGTTATATTAATTTACCAATGTCAAAAGAAGAATATGAAAGTTTTTACAAAGAATTAATAGAAGCGGAAATAGTTACTTTACATGACTTTGAAAAAAGAGAAATTTTTGAAGGGTGCATGCCTATTGAAATTATGGCAAAAAGAGGTATGGATACTTTAAGATATGGACCATTAAAACCAGTTGGATTTGATAATCCTAGAACAGGAAAAAGACCTTATGCAGTTGTGCAATTAAGGCAAGATAATAAACAAGCGAGTATGTATAATTTAGTAGGGTTCCAAACTAATTTAAAATTTGGAGAACAAAAAAGAGTTTTTAGAATGATTCCTGGATTAGAAAATGCAGAATTTGTTAAATATGGTGTAATGCATAGAAA
>CALXZW010000085.1 GCA_944393345.1 uncultured Clostridia bacterium | reverse complement strand
TAAATTTAATTATTCAACTGTAACTGATTTTGCTAAGTTTCTAGGTTTATCTACATCTAATCCTTTTTCTTTTGCAATGTAATAAGAGAATAATTGTAAAGGAATAATTGATATTATTGGTGATATAAATGGATGAGTATTAGGAATGTTAATTACAAACTCAAACATTGTATCATCAATTTTTTGATTTGAAATTACCATTGTTTTAGCACCACGAGTAATAACTTCTTGAAGATTGCTTACAGTTTTTTCTACTAAATTAGGGTCTGTCATTATACCAATAACAGTAATATCTTTTTCTATCAAAGCGATAGGTCCATGTTTTAATTCACCAGCAGCATAACTTTCAGAATGAATATATGAAATTTCTTTTAATTTTAAAGAACCTTCTCTTGCTACAACTTCATCAACACCTCTTCCTAAGAAGAAAATATCTTTTTCGTTATAAACTTTTTTTGAAAAATCTTTTACTTTTTCAGAAATTTTTAAACATTCTTCAACTTTTTTTGGTAAATTTAAAATTTCTTCTTTTAAGTCTTTTATACAAGGATTTGTCATTCCCATAGTTTCTGCAAAATAGATTGCTAAAATATTTAATAATACTACTTGAGAAGTATAAGCTTTTGTAGAAGCAACAGCAATTTCTGGACCTGCATGAGTATATATAGAATAATCAGCTTCTCTAGTTATAGAACTTCCTATAACATTAGTAATAGTTAGAGTTTTTGCTCCTTTTTCTTTGCATAATTTTAAAGCAGCAATTGTATCAGCAGTTTCACCAGATTGAGAAATAAAAATACATAATGTTTTTTCATTAACTAAAGGATCTCTATATCTAAATTCTGATGCAATATCAACTTCTGTAGGAATTTTGCAAAGTTTTTCAATTGTATTTCTTGTTGAAAGACCAGCATGCATTGCTGTACCACAAGCTACAATGTAAATTTTATTTAAACTCAATAAATATTCTTTAGTGAAATCTAATTCTTCAAATTCACATTTAGAATTTTCGTTTAATTTTGCACCAATAGTTTCCCTAATTGCATTTGGCTGTTCATAAATTTCTTTTAGCATATAATCATCAAAACCGTCTTTTTCGGCACTTGAAGCATCCCATTCTATATTTTTTACATCTTTATTTATTGGTTTTAAATCTTTATCATAAAATTCTGCTTTATTTCTACTTAAAACAACAAATTCATAATCGTTTAAAAGGTAAAAATCTCTAGTAAATGAAAGAATAGCTGGAATATCTGAAGAAATATAATTTTCATTTTCCCCTTTTCCTATAACTAAAGGACTATCTTTTCTAACAACAATCATATTATCTGGAAAATCTTTGCAAAGAACTTCAATTGCAAAACTTCCTTTCAAGTCCATACAAGCACTTTTTATTGCTCTTAATAATTTTAAATCATCATTTTTAGAATCTTTATTGTAATAATAATGAATTAAATTAGGAATAACTTCTGTATCTGTTTGAGAATAAAAAGTATAGCCATTATCTGTTAAAAATTTTCTTAATTCATTATAATTTTCGATAATTCCATTATGTACTACACTAAAAGTTTTTGAATTATCAGAATGAGGATGAGAGTTTTCTTTTGAAGGTTTTCCATGAGTTGCCCATCTAGTATGAGCTATACCAATAGTACCTTCCAAATTATCAATTCCATCTAAATTATATAAATTTTTAACTCTTCCTTTGTCTTTCATTATAGAAATACCTGATTTTTCAATAGTTGCAATTCCAGCAGAGTCATAACCACGATATTCTAATCTTAATAAACCATTTATCAAAATAGGACTAGCTTTTTTTGTCCCTATATAACCTACAATTCCACACATTGTAAATCCTCCTTGAAAATAATATTAAAATTGATGTATATGCTATACCTAATGTATTAATATTTGTTACAATATTACTATTGATTTTTTATTAATACTAATGACTATAGGTTAAGCCACTAAAGCATCCGCCGAAAAATTCGATAACTTTAGACCTCGTCAACACTTAAAATATAAAAAAATAATTTGAGCATAAAAGTGCTCAGGCGCTTGATTAATATATAAAACTCCTTTCTTAAAATTTATTGCATAAAAATCAATTCTATTTCATTATATTACTACAAAATTGAAAATAAGGCAAGTACTATGAAAAAATTAGATAAAAAGCATATAATAATATTTTTTTAGAATTATTCAATTATATAAATTAAACAGTCATAAAATAAGATATTAATAGTTGAATAATAGCACTATTTATGGTAAATTATTAATGAATATATTAAATATAAATGATAGGAGTGAGAGGCATGACTGAGAGAGAAAAAATGTTAGCAGGAAAACTTTATGATTGTGGAGATAAAGAATTATTAGATAGATGGCACTTAGCCAAAAATTTAGTAAGAGAATATAATAATACACAATCAGAAGATTTGGAAAATAAAAATAAAATATTGAAAAAATTGTTAGGGAAAATTGAGGAAAATGTATGGATAACTCCTCCTTTTTATGTTGATTATGGTAATAATATATATATTGGAAATAATACAGAAATAAATATGAATTGTACTTTTTTAGATGACAATAAAATTGTAATAGGGAAAAATGGGTTAATTGCACCAAATGTGCAAATATATACTGCTTTTCATCCAACAAATGATATTGAAAGGTTTGGAGAAACGAAAGAAAATGGAACTTTTAAATTTTGTAAGACGCAAACTAAACCTGTTATTATAGGGGATAATGTTTGGATAGGAGGAGGAGTAATTATTCTTCCAGGAGTTACAATAGGAAATAATGTTATAATAGGAGCAGGAAGTGTGGTAACAAAAGATATACCAGATAATAAAATTGCTTATGGAAATCCTTGTAGAATAATTAGAGATAATATATAAATAAAAGTGTAAAGTAATTTTGGTGTATGAGATTATATAAAAATAAAAAATGGAGTTATTAAAGATGAAAGATACTGTAATTTATTTAATTAGGCATGCTGAAACTCTTGAAGAAAATGGAATTAGAAACACAAATGAAGATTATCAAATTATTAATGAAAAAGAAATATTATCTGTATATGGCGAAGAAAAATCTAAAAAATTAAGTGGAAATATTGAGTTAAGCAATATTGATGTTATTTGGTCAAGTAGCTATACAAGAGCAAAAGCAACTGCAAAATATATTGCTAATCTTAATAATTTATATATTAATTTAGATAGCAATTTAAATGAGAGAAAATTAGGCGATTTAAAAGAATTAGGAGAATTCATGAAAGATAAAAGAACAAGAGATCCTTCACAAGAACAGTTGATAGATAGAAAATTCAAAACTTCTAATGGAGAAAGTGCGGAAGATACAAATAAAAGAATGACTAATTTTTTAAACAAAATATTAAAAGAATATGAAGGGAAAAGGATAGTATTAGTAAGTCATCGGAGGTTCAATAAAATTTTTGTTATTAAATTGGTGCAAAGTAAATGAAAATGTTAAACTAGTATATAATAATACAATTTTAGATATAACATCTCCTTGCTTATTAAAAATGACATTTAGAAAAGACAAATTAATAAGTTTGGAGCAAATAAAATATTATGAGAAAAAATGAGCATTATTAGAAAGAATAAGAAAATTAAAACAATTTAGTTGTAGGAGGTTTTGATATGATATATAAATATAAATATCAAACACCAGATGATTTTTCAAACATATTAATGAATAGTGATGGAGAATATCTAACAGGTTTATGGTTTGAAGGTTCAAGAGATTCTTCAAAACACGAAATAAATTGTCAAGAAAAAGAATTATCAGTATTTAAAGAAACAAGTAAATGGCTTGATATATATTTTAGTGGTAAAGAGCCTAATTTTATCCCAAAATATAAAATAAATAATTTAACACCTTTTAGAAAAGAAGTAATAGATATAATGAATAGTATACCATTCGGAGAAGTTTTAACATATAGCGACATTGCTAAAATTATTGTAAAGAAAAAAGGAATAGAAAGGATGTCTTCACAAGCAGTTGGAGGAGCTGTTGGATGGAATCCAATATGTATTATCATACCTTGTCATAGAGTTGTTGGAAGCAATGGAAGTTTAACTGGATATGGTGGTGGAATAAAAAATAAAGTAGCATTATTAATTAATGAAAAAAATGATATTAGTAGGTTTTTTATTCCTAAGAGAGGTACTGTGTTATGAAAAGGTGTAAATGGTGTAATTTAAAAAATGAGTTATATATAAAATATCATGATGAAGAGTGGGGAATTCAAAATTTTGACGATAAATATTTATATGAAATGTTAATATTAGAGTCTTTTCAAGCAGGACTTTCTTGGGAATGTGTTTTAAATAAAAGAGAAAGTTTTAGAAAAGCTTTTGATAATTTTGATATAGATAAAATTTGTAAGTATGATGAAGAAAAACTAGAAGAATTATTGCAGAATAAAGACATTATAAGAAATAAATTAAAAATAAAATCTACTATAAATAATAGTAAAATATTCAAAAAAATACAAAATGAATATGGTTCTTTTTATAATTATTTAAAGATTTTTACAAATGATACGATTCTTTATGAAATAGGCAATACTACAAATGAATTGTCAGATGAATTATCAAAAGATTTACAAAAAAAGGGTATGAAATTTGTAGGAAGTACGATTATTTATTCTTATTTACAAGCAATAGGAATTATATATTCACATGATAAAGAATGTACATTTTATAAGAAAAATTAAAAACATATATGTTGTATATTATAAAGGTGCAATACAAGCAATTAGTAGGAAGGTGAATGTATAGATATGAAAAAAGTACTTAAAAATACCGTAGTTTTTATAATAATATTAGTTGCATTAGGAATGCTAATTTTATTATATAATTTATTAGGAAATAATAGTATAAATTTAAAAGAAATAACTTCTAGTGAGAAAGAGGAAATATTAAAAATGCTAAATTTAAA
>CALXZW010000084.1 GCA_944393345.1 uncultured Clostridia bacterium | reverse complement strand
GCTTGCTTAATGATAATCTCCTATTTGAAATTATTGGTAATATTACAATTTCGTAATATTTTATGAAATTACCCTGGCTAATTGATTTATTTTAATTTTTATGTAATAAATAAAGCTCTTTAAAGACACAAGTTCTCTAAAGGGCTTATCTTAACGATTTATATTATTGCCATAATGGCTTTTTTTTTATTTTTTAATATGTTTTTATAATAATTAGCAATAAGTTCATCTAATTCTATACTTAATTGATATATTTTATTATAATCATCTCCATTTTCGATGCTTTTATTTAATTTATCTCTTAATTTACAAATTTCATCATTTAACATTTTTATCTCTCCTTTTCATTAATTTTTCTCTTTTGTATATTTATAAGTTAACACACTAATCTTTTAAAGTCAAGCATTTTCAATGTTTTTAGGTGTTTTTTGTTTGACTAATTATGACCTTTTTCGACTTTTTAATATATAAAAAAACGGTATCATTTTTTTTATAATTAAATACCGTTTTTTCTTACAATTTATTTAATACACTTTTTATACATTTTTTCTTAATTTTTCACAATAGAAATCACCATTTTATCCTCTTTAAATACATCTTCTAACACTTGACTTAAATATTCAACATTTATTGCTTCTATTTCCTCTAAATAGTCAAAACTGTTTATTCCTTTAAAATAATCTGACAAAAACATTCTTGCAATATCACCTACATCATTGTATTCTTTTACATAATTACCATAAATCATCTTTTTTATTCTAACTACATCTTTTTTATCTATTCCATTATTTTTCATATTTTCTATTTCTGATTTCATTTTTTCATATATTATTTCTGGCTCTGTAGCTTGACCAGATATCATTATATGTGCATAATTTTTTGAAAATTCATAGTCTAAACTTGGTCTTTCATAAATTATTCCTTGATTATATAATTCTTTATATAATTTTGAGCTTTTACCCATAAGAAGATACAATATTATTTCGATTGCAATATGTTTTTTTACTATTTCTTTTTCACAATTATTATTTTTATCTTTAATCCCTATAACATATAATGGTTGACTAACTTCTAATTTTTGTTCTATTTTTTCTTGTACTATATCATCTGGTTCTTTTGGATATATCCTTTTTATTTTTCCCTTTGATTTAGTCTCAACAAGTCTTTTATTTATTTCTTCTAACATATCATGTGACTTAAAATCTCCACATATCACAAGTACCATATTTGATGGATTATAAAATGTATTATAACATTTATATAATGTTTCTTTGTTTATTTTGCTTATGGATTCTATTGTTCCTGCAATATCTATTTTAACAGGATTATTATGATACATCGCCTTCATTGCATTTAGGTATACTCGCCATTCCGGACTATCTTCATACATATTTATTTCTTGTCCAATTATTCCTTTTTCTTTTTCTACATTTTCATCCGTAAAATATGGATGTTGAACATAATCCATTAATTCTGTCATTGCTTCATAAAAATTATCTGTTGCCTCAAAAAGATATGCTGTATGGTCATTTGTTGTATATGCATTTGCTTCTACTCCTAATGCTGTTAATGTATCTAAACTATTAGTTCCATCTGGTTGTTCAAACATTTTATGTTCCAAAAAATGTGCAATTCCCATTGGTACTTTTGTTATTTCTTTTTCTCCTGGTACAATAAATTCACTATCTATAGATCCATAATTTGTTCCCCATATTATATATTTTTTATGAGTCCCTTTTTTGGGAATTAATACTATTGTTAATCCATTTTCTAATTTTTCTATATATGCTTTTTCTTTAACCTTCGAATTTTCTATTATCTTCAACCTTTTTCCCTCCATTTTTTAATTTTTTAAGAAATATATTGTATCTACTTCTATATTTTTAGCTATTTCTAATATTCTATCTTTAGTTATTTTCTCTATTATTTCTTTATATTCCTCTAATGTAACTTTATTTTTTGTTAGCTCTTGACCAAAATAATAAGTTAGAATTGTATCTTGCTCGTCTTCAATTCCTTTTATTGAAGCAATTATTCCTTTTTTAGCATTTTCGATTTCTTCTTCTGTAAAATCTCCTTTTTTCATATCTTCTAATTGTTTTTTGGCTAATTCTACTGTTTTTTCATAGTTATCTATTTCTATTCCACAATTCATAAATATATTATTTTTATGTCTTATATACATAGAACTTGCAACATATGCTAAATGTTCTTTTTCTCGAATATTTTGAAACATTTTTGAAGTAGCACTTCCTCCTAAAATCATATTATACATTAATGCATCATATTTTTGTTTTTCATCTTCAATATTTATATTAAGCCCTATAACTAATTTTCCTTGTGTTACTTCCATTGACTCTGCTATTATTTTCTCTTTATCAGTTTTTTTATTTTCTAATTTACTAAATTCATATATTGGTTCTCTTTCTTTTAACAATTTAATATTTTCATTTTCATTTATTTCATCTACTATATTATTTTCTATATTTCCTGATAAAAATATGTCTATTTTACAATTTGATACTAATTCTTTATAATATTCATATAAATTTTTCTCATCTATCTCTTTTAAATCTTCTACATTACCAAATTTATATAACCCATAAGGCTCATACTTGTACATTTCTTCGATACATCTATCTAGTGCATATCTTGATTTATTATCTATTTTTGCTTCTATAATATTTTTCAAATTATTTTTTTCTTGTTCTACATATTCCTTAATAAAAGAGTTATTTTCTGTTAAAGGATTAAATACAATTTCTAATAACTTATCTAATGATGTTTTCAACATATTTTCATTTTTTTGTGGTAAATAATTATCATTTATAGTTTCTATATAAAATTTAAGTACTTGATTATCACCTGTTTTATCTACTCCGCAATCAAATCCTGCACCATACATTTCTTCTAGCTCTTTACTTATTTGTTCTTGAGTCATCATATTTTTACTTCCTCTACGCAATACACTTGGTATAAGAGCATTTTTAGTTACTGTTTTTCTATCTAATTTTGTTGTTAAAAAAATCGCTAATAAGTTTGTTTTAAATCTGTCTGTCTTTATTATATGAAAATTTATACCTTTTTTTAATTCTATTTTTTTGTATTCCATTTTATTTCCTCCTTATTTTTATTATATCCTTGAATTTTATAATTTAATCACTCAAAATTTTAATTTTCTTTATTATATATAATTATTTTTATATGGTCAAGAATTTATTTTACCATATCTACTTTAGATTTTAAATAAAATAAAAAGCAAGTGTTTCATATTTTTCACTTGCTTTAAAATTATTTTATTAAAATTTTCTTTTTCTTGCTGCCTCTGATTTTTTCTTCCTCTTTACACTAGGTTTTTCGTAATGTTCTCTCTTACGAACTTCTTGAATAACTCCATTTCTAGCGCATTGTCTTTTAAACCTTTTTAAGGCTTCTTCTATATTTCCATTAACTTTAATTTCTGACATTTATATTCCCCTCCTTCCGGCCATACAAGAAATGTATGTTGGGATAACCCTAATTAACGATATATATTATATATTAAAGGTTAAAGGTTGTCAATAGCAAAATTTGAAATATTACTGTTTTAGTGTTGTTGTAGCAATGATGCAAAACGAAAATATCTAAAAAATCAAATACATATAATCTAATTCAACACTTTTTTATACAAATCTCTAATATTTTAATTGTTATTTTTTTCGTAAAACCAATCCGTGCTTTCTTTATGTTTATCTGGATTTTCTGCTTTAGATAAATATTTATTAATTGAAAATAATATATACAAATATGTAATTGAAATTACTTCTCCTAACAAATAAAAAGAACCTTCAAAGCTAATATATTTACTAATAGATGTAATTACTAGCAAAACATCATATACTAAAATCCATCCAATAGATAATATTGAACAGATTACATATCGTTTTGCTTTACTTTCATCGTATTTAGACATATAAAATCTAGATATTAGCAGAAAAACTAAAGATGCACATTCAAAAATAATTCCAAAATCAAATTTTTCATAAATAATAGGTAAAATATATGTAAATATGCTTATAACTATTAATATTATAGCTATATTTGTTTTATTAGTTGCTTTTTCTATATTAACTTTTTTTATATCACATTTTTCTTTATCTAACATTTTATTTTCTACCTTTACTAATATTTATACCTTAATATTTTGTTCTTCATCAAATAATATCACATCATCTTTATTAAGTTTATCTTTTCTATTTTTAATTTTTTTTACTTTTATCAATTCATATATTGTTAATGATATTAATAGAAAGTTTAATATTACCGTTCCATAACTTTTTATTCTAAATATATCATACAATTTAGTACACTCTTTAATATAATATTCTTTCTCATTATATGAACTTATATTATTTATTATTCCCATACCATTTTTTGTATCTTTTAAATTTTTTTCTATATTTTCTTGCTGTACATAATATTCTTCAAATTTTGTTTTAGTATATATTGAATCTAAATTAAATCTAATCCCCAAAAAAGTTATTAATATCAATAAAGAAATTATTAATATTAATGAAAGTCCAATAATTAATTTATCTTGTTTCTTTATGAATTTATTAATTAATATCGTTATGACTACCAAACTAAATATCAAAATTAAATGTATATTTATATATGTATTCTTTATATTTTCTATTGGATCTATAATTGTAGATTTATATGTAAATAAAATTGTAATTAAACTAACTATTAGAATAATAAAAATTAAAATTGTCTGAATCAATATATATCTGCTATCATAACAATAATATCTTGTATAGTAATAAAATCCATATGGATAATAAGTATTTCTATTATCTCCATCAAAAAAATCATTATCTATTGATGGAATATCTCCTCTTTCCATAAAAGCCATTTTTTAATTTTCCTTTACTTTTTATTTATTATTTTATAATAATTTATCATATTATAATTTTAATTACAATATATTTTGAGTTTAAATTT
>CALXZW010000083.1 GCA_944393345.1 uncultured Clostridia bacterium | reverse complement strand
GCTTCAGCGTCAGCTAGTAATAGAGCCTTATAGGCACACATGAAAATCCACCGGTTATACCGGTGGATATTTATTTTTTTACTGCTTGATCAACAGTAACTTCTTTTTTTAAATCTTGTTTATCAATGAATCCTTTATTATATAAATCTTTAATATACATTACTAAAGAAAAAATAGTAGAAGCTAAAGCTAAATAATAAAGTCCAAAATCAAATTTATCAAAATAACTTGGTAATTCAAATTGCTTAATTAATAATGAAGAAACTATGGCTAAATAAAGTAATACTGTTGAAAGTTTTCCATACCATTTGCTATAAACTACAACATCTTTTCCATAAAGGAAAGAGGCACCCATTATCATTACAAACTCTTTACATAAAACTACAATTAAAATCCAAATTGGAATAATGTGTGTCATAACTAAAGAGGTAAGAGTAGCAATTTGAGTTAACTTATCAGCTAAAGGATCCATCAATTTCCCGAAGTTTGATACAAAATTGTATTTTCTTGCAATAAACCCATCAGCAATGTCCGTCACAGCGGATATTGTAAAAAAAGTAAAAGCTAATATATAGTTACCAGTAAATATATAAAATATAATTACTGGTATTAATAAAAATCTTATAATTGTTAATGTATTAGGCAAATATTTTAACATTTTTTTTCTCCTATAAAACTTCAAATTTTAATTCATCATTTTGTAAATCTACTTTAACGGTTTGACCATCTAAAAGAGTACCTTTTAAAATCATTTCTGATAATTCGTCTTCTATATATCTTTGAATAGCTCGTCTTAAAGGTCTTGCTCCAAATTTAATATCAGTTCCTTTATTTAAAATAAAGTTTTTAGCATCATTTGAAATTATAATTTTTATATCTTTATCTGATAAAGCTTTTATAGTATCTTTTAACATTAAATCAACAATTTGTAATAATTGTTCTTTTGTCAAAGGATCAAATGAAACTATTTCATCAACTCTATTTAAAAATTCAGGTCTAAATACTTCTTTTAAACTATCTAATATTTTACCTTTATCCATTGTTTGCTTACCGAAACCAATAGAATTATTATTTAAGTTAGAACCTGCATTTGATGTCATGATAATTATAGTATTTGAAAAACTAACTGTATTTCCTTGACTATCTGTTAATTTACCATCATCTAATACTTGTAGTAAAATATTAAATACATCTGGGTGTGCTTTTTCTATTTCATCTAAAAGAATAATAGAATATGGTTTTCTTTTAACTTTTTCTGTTAATTGACCAGCATCATCATAACCTACATAACCTGGAGGTGCACCTATAAGTTTTGCAGTTGAATGGCTTTCCATATATTCTGACATATCAACTCTAATAATAGAATCTTCAGAGCCAAACATTTCATAAGCCAAAGATTTAGCAAGTTCTGTTTTCCCAACACCTGTAGGTCCAACAAATATAAAAGAAGGTGGTCTTTTTGTACTTTTTAATCCAGCTCTGTTTCTTCTGATTGCTCTAGAAACAGCATTTACAGCTTCTTCTTGGCCAATTACTCTTTTATGAAGATTTGTTTCTAAATTTAATAACTTTTGAGTTTCAGCTTCTGTAATTTTTTTAACAGGAATTTTAGTCCAACTTTCTATTACATTTGCTATATCTTGAATAGTTAATTGCTTCAACTTCATTTTACTATTTAATTTATCAATTTGTTCAATTAATTGGCATTCACGAGTTTTTAAATCAGCAGCTTTTTGATAATCTTCAGTAGAATCAGCTGCTATAACTTCTTCTTTTTCAGCTTGAACTTGAAGAAGTTCTTGTTTTAACATTTCAAGTTTAAATAATTCTTTGTTTTCTAAATTTATTCTTGAACATGCTTCATCTAATATATCTATTGCTTTGTCTGGTAAAAATCTATCATGAATATATTTTTCAGACATAATTACTGCTTGTTTAATTACATCAGAAGAAATTTTTACTTTATGATATTCTTCATAATATTTTTTTATTCCATCTAATATACCTATAGAATCTTCTATATTTGGTTCTTCAACTAAAACTTGTTGAAAACGCCTTTCTAATGCTGAATCTTTTTCAATATATTTTCTATATTCTTTTAGTGTAGTAGTTCCTATTAACTGAATATCACCATTTGATAATGCAGGTTTTAAAATATTTGCAGCATTCATAGAGTGTTCACCATCACCTGCACCTATAATATTATGGATTTCATCAATTACTAAAATAATGTTCCCATATTCTTTACATTCATCGATGATTCCTTTCATTCTTGATTCAAATTGACCTCTAAATTGAGTTCCAGCAATAACTGAAGTCATATCTAACAAATAAACTTCCTTATTTAAAAGTTTTGCAGGAACATTATGATTTGCAATTTTAATTGCTAAACCTTGTGCAATAGCAGTTTTACCAACACCAGGTTCACCTATCAGACATGGGTTGTTTTTAGAACGTCTATTTAAAATTTGAATTATTCTCTGGATTTCTTTATCTCTCCCAATTACAATATCTAATTCATTATTTTGTGCTTTAGCTGTTAAGTTAGTTCCAAAAACATCTAAAAACTTTTTCTTTTTAGATTGTTTAGTATTTTTCTTTTTTTCTACTTTTACTTTTTTTCTACTATTATTAGTTTCAAGTTCTTCTTGATTTTGATTTTTATTAAACATATTTGAAAAAATCGAACCTAATGGGATAGCTGCTCCAGCAATTTTAGGGGCATTTTCATCATCTGAATTTGTATTATCAAATGTTATTGCTCCTTCAATATTTTCTATATCTTCTAGGTTTATATTTGAAGCTAAGTCTTTAAATATAGTTTCAAATTGTTTTGACATATCAGCTAAATTTACTGGATCTTTAGCTAAAATATTTTGTTGATTTGCTAAAACTTCATTAGGATTTATTCCTTTCTTTTTAGCACATTCATAGCAATAACCTTCTAAAGATTCTTTTCCATTTTCTATTTTTTTATAAAAAAGTATTGCTGGATTTTTATTACATTCTGAACATAACATACTTAAATTTCCTCATTTCTAATATAAAATTTCATACATATATAATACTCTAAAAATAAGTATTAGTCAACAAAATATTGTGTTTTTTATGTGAATTAAGTATTGAATTAGAAAAATTAAAATGGTATAATAAATTGAAAAAGAGAAAGAGGGAAAGATGAAAGTAACATTACCAGAAAAAGTAAAAATAGGAAAAAAAGAATTAATTATATATGGAATAATAATTTTCATATGTATAATAGCTGTAATTATTGCATTTTATGTACAATTTTATGGAAGAATTGATTTTGGAATTGCATTAGGGATATCAAAAGAAGAAAATGTATTTGGAACCAAAACAGAAGAAGAGATTGAAGAATTTAAATTAGGATTTGACCAAATTTTTGATAATAATGTAAAAAAATTAGAAGATGTACAAAATAAAATTGATGATAAAGAAAAAGACATAGTATATACAAAATATCAAAAAAAGGAAACAAAATTAAATAGTTATGACTTAGAAATACATATTCCATGCATAAATATAAAAAATGAAATAATAGATAAATATAATGAAGAAATTGATGAATTTAGTAAAAAAGCGGTAGAAGTACTAAAAAGTGAAAATAAGAATATTATATACTCTGTAGATTATACAGCAAATGTTCAAAATGGAATTTTATCTTTAATAATTCGTTCTAATTTAAAAGAAGGTACAAATGCTCAAAGAGTTATAATAGAAGCATTTAATTATGATTTAAGAAATAATAAAGAAATAACATTAGAAGAAATGATAAAAATAGAACATTTAGAAGTTCAAAATGTTCAAAATACAATAAATGACAGCATAAAAGTTGAACAAAAAAGAGTAGAAGAACTAAAAAATTTAGGGTATAATATATATGATAGAGATTTAGAAAATGAAATGTATAAAATAGAAAATACAGATATATTCTATGTAACAGAAAATACAATTTATATAATATATCCTTATGGAAATGAAGCAAATACAAGCGAAAAAGATATAATAATATTATAAAATCTTAAGAACTTTAGGGAGGACTTAAAGTTCTTTTTTATTATATAGTAATTTTTACACAATAAAAAGAGAAGTTTTTGCAACTTCTCTTTGAAAATAAAAGGGGATGTTTTTTATTTTTAATCAGTTTTCTCTTAACTGATTATGTTTGTATTATAAAATACAATTTTGTCCATTTTGTGAACTTAAAGTGAAAGTATAAATATTTTTAAGGTTGTTCTCCTAAAGTAAGTGTAATTTCTTTTTCTTCTCCATCTCTATTAATTTTTAATTTTAATTCATCACCAATTTTATGAGAATTTTTAATTTCATTTAATTCATCCATTGTAGTAATTTTTTTACCTTCAACTTCGATAATTACATCACCTATTTTTAAACCAGCTTTTTCTGCTGCTGAAAAATTATCTATATCTTTTATATAAATACCTTCAACTAATTTATATTTACTTGCAGTTTTACTATCTAATTCCATACCAGTAATTCCAATGTAAGGTCTTTTTACTTTGCTATATTGAATTAATTGAGATGTAATTTCTGTTGTAGAGTTAATAGGAATTGCAAATCCCATACCTTCAATACCTGTTCCTTGAAGTTTCAAAGTATTTATACCAATTACTTTTCCTTCACTATTTACTAATGCACCACCACTATTACCAGCATTTATTGCAGCATCTGTTTGAATTAAAGTATAAGTCTTTCCATCAGAATCTGTAACTTTTCTGTTTACAGCACTAATGATTCCAGCCGTAACACTATCTTGCATTCCTAAAGGACTACCAACAGCCATTGCAAATTCACCAACTTTTATACTATCAGAATCAGCAAATTCTGCTTTAGGCAAATTGTTTTTATCAATTTTAATAACTGCTAAATCTGTTTGTTCATCAGTACCTATGATTTTAGCATCATAAGATGTATCATCATTAAATAAATTTACTGTAATTTTAGTTGCTTCAGAAACTTGATAAAAAGATTCTGAAGATGAAGTTGAAACAA
>CALXZW010000082.1 GCA_944393345.1 uncultured Clostridia bacterium | reverse complement strand
AAAATATATAAAAATAATCAAAAGAATATTATTAATATTAAGTATAATAATAATAACTATGAGTTTTATAATTTAAAATACTGTTATAAAAACTTTTTCACAAGAAATATTATCAAAAAAAATATCAGGTTATTTTTTGGATGAAATTGTTTATGATGTAGATATAAATAATTTAGAAAAAATAGAATATAACATCAGAAATAGCAAATATGCTGATAAAATTACTTCGAAGTTTGTTCAAACTATAATAAAAAATGTAGCATATAATGAAAATATAAAATTTGATATATCAGAGGAAATAGATTTGCTAATTTTAGAAAATATGCCAAATGAACTATATAATGAAAAAGCGAATAATACCAAAGAATATTTAACTGAAAATATGATAAATATTGAAAAAAATTTAGAAGAAAATTTTATATATTCATTTGGAAACCATTATCTTATTATTTTGAAATTGTATAATATATTAACCAACATTTATCTTAGAATAGCAATGTTATTAACTTGTATTATAACTATAATAGGATTAGTGGTAATAGAAAAAAATAGATCCTTAAGAACAATTCAAATAAGTAGTGTGATTACAGTAATATTTACAATAATTGTATTTGTTGTAGTTAAATTATTCTCTAATTTTATTGACCAAAAATTAGCAGGTGGATGGTTAAGTAATATAAATTTAAGTTTAATGATTACTTTTATTATAATAGAATTTATCATTAGTTTAGCATTATTTATTACAAGAAAAAACTTGAAATGTAATAATGATAATTAAGGTTAGTTACAAATCATAATAAATAGGAAAGATAATAAAGTTAAAATACTTGAATCATAGAATTTGTCTAACAGGTTACAAGTTTAAATTTTAAATAAAATAAGTAAATAAATATATAAAATTTAAGGTAAGTGTATTAGTTAAAGTGCACAGAGTATATAGAAAAATCTTGTAAAGTTTAAAATAAACCTTCTTATGATAAAATAAAAATGTCATAAGGAGGTTTTTAATAAGAACAAAAAATTCCTCAATATAAACTTGATAAAATATTTGAAAAATTTTACAGAGGAGACGAATCAAGTACAAGCAGTACAGGAGGATCTGGATTAGGTTTAGCTATAACAAAGGAGATAATAGAATTGCATAGTGGAACTATTAATGTAAAAAACGATGATGAATTTATAGAATTTATTATAGAATTAAAAATGTAATATTAAAATTTTATTAAGAATGTAGAGTATTTATTTATTTTATGGTATAGTGATGCTAGAAACAGTAAAGAGAAACTTTAATAAAAATATTATATAAATAAAAGGGGGGAACTTTAATGTTAAAATTGGAAAATGTATCCAAATTCTATTACAATAAAGGCATCATTGCATCAGGATTTACAAAAGTGAATTTAGAATTAAAAATTGGTGAATTTGTTGCAATAACAGGAGAATCTGGAAGCGGGAAAAGTACACTTTTAAATGTAATTTCAGGATTAGATAGTTATGAAGAAGGCGAAATGTATATTAATGGCAAAGAAACTAGCCATTATTCGGAAAGAGATTTTGAAGATTATAGAAGAAAATATATAGCAAATATTTTTCAGAGTTTTAATTTAATTAATAGTTATACAGTATATCAAAATGTAGAATTAGTACTATTATTAAACGGATATAAAAAGCATAAAGTAAAAAAGAAAATTTTAGATATTATAGATCAAGTAGGTCTTACTAAATTCAAAAATACAAAAGTATCTAAATTATCAGGTGGACAAAAGCAAAGAGTAGCAATAGCAAGAGCAATGGTAAAAGATACACCAATTATTGTTGCTGATGAACCAACAGGAAATTTAGATTCAGAATCAGCAAAAGAAGTTATCAAAATATTAAAAAATGTAGCTAAAGGTAAACTTGTTATAGTTGTAACACATAATATTGAGCAGGTAGAAGAACATGCAACAAGAATTATAAAAATGCATGATGGAAGAATAATACAAAATACTGAAGTAAAAAAGATAAAAGAAGAACCAGAAATTCAAGAAAGCGAATACAACAATATAAGTATATTTAATAAATACAGGTTAGGACTTAGAAATACATTTAATATAGCATCGAAATTTTTATTACTATTTGCAGTATTCTTTTTCATAAGTTCAGCTATTTTAGCAGAATATGCAAGTTTTCAAATGTCGGAAGCAGAAACAAGTGATTCTGGGTATAGTATGGCTTTTAGCGATTTATCAGAAAATAGAGTTTTAATAAACAAGAAAGATAGAACATCTTTTACAAATGAAGAGTATGCAAAGATAAAGGCATTACCAAATATCGACTATGTAATAGAAGATGATGTTTTTGTAGATACTGGAATATCAATGATGAAAGATGATATAAATCTTTATGGAGATATACAAGAATTAGATAATTTTAAAGGAAATCTTAATTTTGGAAGAATGCCAGAAAATGAAGATGAAATTATTTTAGAAATAAATAGTGAGCAATTTTATGTAGCAAATAGAATAAATGATATTTTGAATAAAACGTTTTCAATACTAAAATCACAAGGAGTAAATGCATGGAGTAATGAAACTGTTAAAGATGTAACAATAGTGGGAATTAAAACTTTTGAAGATAAAAACAACTATGAAAGTACATTTTATATTTCAAAAAATGTATTAGGTGAATTACGAAGTGATATGAACAAAAATTATAGTGATGTTAAAATATTATTAAATAATAAATATGAACAATATTCATTAGAACCAAGTGATGTAGTACCAATTGGAAAAGCAGTTGTTGATGACGAGATGAAATATCAATTTAAAAATTATAAAATAAAAAATCAGCCATTACATATATATGTTCAAAATATTTATTATAATGATGAATTAAATTTAACAATATCAGACACTTATACAAAATCTACTTTTAAAAGATTAACTGGATTAGATAAGTATGATAATAATAGATATAAGATTTTTATAAATAAAAATGATTATGATTCTTTATATAATAAGCCATCATATCAATCTAGTGTATATGTTAAAGATGTAGAAAAAATAGATGATACAATAGTAGAACTTGAAAATCTAGGGTTAAACCCTAAAAAAGTGACAGACTTTAAAGTAAATCAAGGAGAAATATATCAAACAATAATCAGAATAATAAAAGTAATAGTAACAATATTTTTGATTATAGTATTATTCTTTATTTCATATCTAATTATAAAGATAATATTAAAATCAAGAAATGTATATTATGCAACATTAAGAATGTTGGGAGCCACTGCTAAAAATGTAAGAAAAATATTGGATATTGAATTATTCATTAATTCAACATTATCTTATGGTATATTGTTAGGATTTATTTATATGATAAAAACTAATATTATTAACTTAGAATATATTTCAAAAATTACTGAATATATAGGATTAAAAGAATATATTTTAATGTATGTAATATTAATTGCTATGTCAAAGTTAATATCAATAAAATTTGCTAGAAAAGTATTTAAAAATACAGCAATAAATACTTATAATGAGGAGGTGTAGTAATATGATAAGACTAGAAAAGGTTAATAAATATTTTAATAGAAGAAGAAAAAATGAAATTCATATTATTAATAATACATCTCTAGAATTTGAGGATAAAGGATTAGTTGCAATTTTAGGACAATCTGGAAGCGGAAAAACTACACTTTTAAATGCTATTGGTGGACTTGATAAAGTAAATAAAGGAAAAATATATATAAATGGAAAAAAGATAAAAAAAAGATTATCTAAAACAGTTGATAAAAGAAGAAATATAAATATTGGATATATATTTCAAGATTATAAATTAATAGAAAATATGTCAGTATTTGATAATATTGCTATTTCTTTAAGGATGATAGGATTAAAAAATAAAAAAGAAATAGAAAAAAGAGTCAATTATGTTTTAGAAGCAGTAAATATGTATAGATACAGAAACAGACCCGCTCGGAATGTTATCTGGAGGAGAAAAACAAAGAGTAGCAATTGCAAGGGCAATTGTAAAGAATCCAAGTATTGTAATATCAGATGAGCCAACAGGTAATTTGGATAGTAAAAATTCATTAGAAATAATGAATATAATAAAAGCAATTTCAAAAGAAAAACTAGTTATATTAGTAACTCATGAAGTAGATTTGGCCAATTTTTATGCAACAAGAATAGTAGAAGTTGCAGATGGAAAAGTAGTGAAAGATTATAATAATGAATCAAAGGAATCATTAGAATATAGATTAGATAATAAAATATATTTAAAAGATTTCAAAGATATAAAAAATATAAGTAATGAAAAATTAAATATTGATATATATGCAGATGAAGAAAATGAAAAAATAAATGTAAAATTAGTAATTAAAAATGGTAATATATTTATTCAAGCAGAAAATAGAAAAATAGAGGTAGTAGATGATAATTCTGCTATAGAATTTATAGATGACCATTACAAAAAAATTGATAAAAGCATATATGAAAAATATAAATATAATTTAGATGAAGTAATAGATAAAAAATATAAAGTAAAGTATAGTTCTATATATGGATTTCTTAAATCTATAAAAGTAGGATTTAATAGAATTTTAAATTATACAATATTAAAAAAGATATTACTTTTAGGTTTTTTAGCTTCAGCAATGTTTATTATGTACAGTGTAGGAAATATTGCAGGAACAATTAATATAAAAGAATCTGACTATATTAAAATTGATAAAAATTATCTTCAAATAGATATAGCAAAAGTAAATGTGGATGATTATTTAAAATACGAAAAACTGGAGAATATAGATTATATGTTACCTGGAAATGGAAAAGCAAGTTTTAAAATAAAGATGGATAGTTATTATCAATTATCAAAATTTTCTTTTGAACTTTCAGGAACACTTGTAGATATCAACAAAATAACAGAAGAAACACTAATAAAAGGTAGAATGCCTCAAAATGAATATGAAATAGTAGTTGATAAAAAAATTATAACTGATATGCTTAATCAAGATTTTTCAACATTTGCAGGGATGGGAATCAAAAGCGAAGATGAATTATTAAATAAGATTGTTACAGTAGATGGCATGAAAGATTTCACAATAGTAGGATTTACTAATACAAATACATCATCAATTTATGCAAATAAAAATGTATTTATAA
>CALXZW010000081.1 GCA_944393345.1 uncultured Clostridia bacterium | reverse complement strand
CCATTACCAAGTTTTCAAGATAAGCATTGCATATCTTGGGACAAGGGGGACAGCTTCGGCTGTCTCCTTTGTTTTTTAATTATTTTTATTTTGGTAGATATTTAAAATAAGAAAAAATACCTTGTAAAATTTCATAAAGTAGTGTAAAATACCAATATAATGTAAATAATAAACTAGGAGGAAAATAAACAATGAAATTTGTAACAGATGAAGAATCCAAGAAGAAATATAAAGATTTTTTAGAAAAACATGAAAGATGTAATTTTCAGCAATCATTAGAATGGGCAGAAGTAAAAAAGCCAAATTGGAAACCAGAAGTTATATTGGCAGAAGATGACCAAGAAAATGTAATTGGATCATTATGTGTATGGATAAGAAAAATGCCTATTTTTGGAAATATAATGTATGCTTCAAGAGGACCGGTTTGTGATATTCATGATATAGCGGTTATGAAACAATTAACAGATGGGGCAAAAGAGTTAGCTAAAAAATATAAAGCAATAGTTTTAAGAATAGAGCCAGATATAAAAAGCAATGATCAAATATTTAGAGATATTGTAACAAATTTAGGTTATAAAATAAAAGATGATGCAAAAGATTTTAAAGATGAAATACAACCTAGATATGTATTTAGACTTGATATAAAAGGAAAAACAGAAGAAGAAGTAATGGCAGGTTTTAAACAAAAATGGAGATATAATATTAGATTAGCAACTAAAAAAGGTGTAACAGTCAAAGATGGAACAAAAGAAGATTTAAAAGATTTTCATAAAATAATGATAGAAACAGGAGCAAGAGACGGGTTTATAATAAGACCATTAGAATATTTTGAAAAAATGTATGATTGTTTAGGGCCAAAACATATGAAAATATTAATGGCATATTACGATGGTAAACCTATTTCAGGAGTAATACCAATTTTTTATGGAAATAAAACTTGGTATTTATATGGGGCAAGCAGTAATAGTCATAGAAATTTAATGCCAAATTATTTATTACAATGGGAAATGATAAAAATGGCAATAGAAAGAAAAGATGATATATATGATTTTAGAGGAGTATCAGGAGTTGTAGATGAAAATCATCCACAATATGGTTTATATAGATTTAAGCAAGGTTTTGGAGCAACATTTACAGAATTTATTGGAGAAGTATATATACCATTTAAACCATTAACATATAAAATGTATAAATTTTCAGAAAAAACATTTAGAACATTAAGACAATTAAAGATGAAATTAAAAAAATAAAATATATACTCTAATATGGAGGAAAAAATTGAAAAAATTAATTATAGATGTAAATAGCTTAAGACACAATATAGAACAAATAAAAAAATATACAAGCCAAAATGGAAAAGATGATAACGGAAATTTAGTAAAAATAATAGCAGTTGTAAAATCTAATGGATATGGTTTGGAAATTGTAGAATATACAAAATTTTTAATTGATAATGGAATTTCAATGTTTGCTGTTGCAACAATAGAAGAAGCATTAAAATTAAGAAATGCAGGAATAAAACAAGATATATTAATGTTATCATCAACTGCTATAGAAGAAGATTTAAGAAAATTAATAGATAATAATATTATAATAACAATAGGGTCTAAAGAAGATATAGAAATAGCAGAAAAAATAGCAAAAGATAAAATTATAAGGGCACATCTAAAAATAGATACTGGATTTGGAAGATATGGATCTGTATATACTCAAAAAGAAGAAATGTTTAAAATCGAAAAAAATTTAAAAAATATAAAAATAGAAGGAACTTTTTCACATTTTTCTGTTAGCTTTTTTAATGATAAGTATACAAAAACACAATTTGATCGATTTATAGACACTGTAGAAACATTAAAATTAAATAAAATAGAAACAGGAATACTTCATATATGCAATTCTTCTGCTTTTGTAAAATTTCCAAATATGCACTTAAATGCTGTTAGAATTGGTTCAGCATTTACAGGAAGATTAGCTTTTAAAAATAATTTAGGATTAAGAAAAATAGGATATTTAGAGGCAAATGTAGCAGAAATAAAAGTATTGCCACCAAAATTTAATATAGGATATTCAAATGCATATACTACAAAAAATCAAACCAAAGTTGCAATAATACCAGTAGGATATAGTGATGGAATAAATATTGTAAATGATAGAGATATGTTTAGAAAAATAGATCAATTAAGATATGTAGTAAGAGATGCAAAAGACTTTTTTAAAAAGAAAGCTTTTTATGTTGAGATAAATGGACAAAAATGTGAAGTATTAGGAAGAATTGGAACTTATCATATAACTGTTGATATAACAAATAAAGAAGTTACTATAGGCGATACAGTGAAAATAGAAATAAACCCTAAATTTATTAATTCAGATATAAGAAGGGAGTATATATAATGAGTGAATCAAAAAAAGAAGAAGTAAACAAAGAAAAGATTGATAAAGATGAAGTGTTAAAAAAAGATGAAGAAATCAAAAAACAAAATAATAATAAACAAAATGAAGAACAAAGAAAAAAAGAAGAATTTGAAAAAATGGCAAAAAAAGAACAAGGATTTTTTAGAAAAATATATAATTCAATTTTTAAAATAGAAAAATATCCAGATATGTCATCACAAGGCTTTCCAAAAGCACTTTCTTATCTTGGAAAACTTGTAGCTATATTTACAATAGTAGTTTGCTTAGGAATTGTATTTCAAACACAAAAAAGTATACAACAAGGAGTAAATTATTTAGAAAATAGTTTTCCAAATTTTTCTTATAAAGACGGAATTTTAAATGTAGAAAGTGAAGAAGCAATTATAATAGATGAGCCTCCAATAGCAGAAAAAATAATAATTGATACTAAAACTGAAGATGCTAATAAAATAAACGAATATATAAATCAATTAGAAAAAGCAGGAGATGGAGCAATATTATTAAAAGATAAAATAATCTTAAAGAATATTTCTGTTGCAGGAACAATTAACTATAATTATAAAGAAATTTTATCTCAAATGAATATAAACGATTTTACTAAGCAAGATGTTATAAATTTTGCAAATAGTAGTGAAATATATAAATTATATATAAGTTTATTTATAACAATGTTTTTATATGCATTTATAATGTATTTTTTAGCAGCTATGGTAGATGTATTTTTAATAAGTATTTTTGGTTATTTATCAACAAAATTGGCAAGACTAAGAATAAGATATGTAGCAATATATAATATGGCTATATATGGATTGACTTTATCAATTTTATTAAACATTATATATGTAGCAATAAATATTTTTGTGGATTTTAATATTGAATATTTCCAAGTAATGTATATAGCAATACCAGTAATTTATGTAATAGCAGCAATTTTTATATTAAAAAGTGAATTTATAAAAAAACAACAAGAATTGTTAAAAATTGCACAAGTAGAAGCAACTATTAGAGAAAAAGAAGAACAAGAAAAAGAGAAAGACAAAGAGCAAAAAGAAAAGGAAGAAAGAAGAGAAAAAGATAAGGAAGAAGAAAAAAATAAAGATAAAGAAGAAAAAGGAGATAAACAAGAGCCAGAAGGTTCTAATGCATAAAATTTGATTATATCATTTTACGACATATTTGAAAGGAATGGATTAAAAAATGGATAAAAATGAAGAAAAAAATAAAATAGATAAAAAAACAATTCTAACAGTAATATTATCTATAATATTACTAGCCTTGATAGTAGTATTAGGCTTTGTGTATATGAATAATAAAAAGGACCAAGACGAAAAAAATATTGCATATACAGAATTAATTAAAGAAATATCTTATGGAAATGTAGAAAAAGTAGAAATGACAGTAGGAAGTACAACAGTAAAAGTAAAAATGAAAAATGTAGAAGAAGAAAAAACAGCGATAGTACCTAATACAGAAAGTTTTATGGAATTAATACAAACTAAAGTTGCAGAAGGAAATGAAATAGAAGTAATACAAAAACCTAAGAGTGTTATAGCACAAATTCCAGCAATAATAATTTCATTTTTACCAACAGCTATAATGCTTGCATTATTCATAATGATATTTAAAATGCAAGGATTAGGAGAAAAAGGCAAAGTATATGATGATACAGAAAGAAAAACAAAAGTAAAATTTGATGATGTGGCAGGATTAGATGAAGAAAAAGAAGAATTAATAGAAATTGTGGATTTTCTAAAAAAACCTGAAAAATTTGTTAAAATGGGTGCAAAAATACCAAAAGGTGTTTTATTATATGGAAAGCCAGGAACAGGAAAAACCTTAATAGCTAAAGCAATTGCAGGAGAAGCAGATGTACCATTTATTTCAATGAGTGGTTCTGAATTTATAGAAATGTTTGCAGGATTAGGAGCTTCAAGAGTAAGAAAATTATTTGAAAAAGCTAGAAAATTAGCACCATGTATAGTTTTTATAGATGAAATAGATGCAATAGGATCAAGAAGAACATCAAACAGTGGTGCAGAAACAGAGAATAATCAAACATTAAATCAGTTATTAGTAGAAATGGATGGATTTAGTTCAGAAGAAACAATAATTGTATTAGCAGCAACAAATAGACCGGAAATGCTAGATAAGGCTTTATTAAGACCAGGAAGATTTGATAGACAAATAACAATACCAACACCAGATTTAAAAGGAAGATTAGAAATTTTAAAAATTCATAGCAAAGATAAAAGAATATCAGAAGATGTTAATTTAGAGAGTGTTGCAGAAGATACAGCAGGATTTACTGGTGCGGAATTAGCAAATATTTTAAATGAAGCAGCAATAATAGCGACTAAAATGAAACACGAAGATATAGAAAATCAAGACATAGAAGAAGCGGTAAAAAAAGTGACAGTTGGATTAGAAAAACGTCAAAGAGTTATATCAGAAAAAGATAAAAAGTTAACAGCATATCATGAAGCAGGACATGCAGTAGTTAGTAGATACTTACCAACACAAGCAAATGTAAAAGAAGTTTCAATAATTCCAAGAGGTGTTGCTGGTGGATATACAATGTACAAATCTGATGAAGATAAATATTATATATCAAAAACAGAAATGCAAGAAAAATTAATAGCATTATTAGGTGGTAGAGCAGCAGAAAAATTAGTATTAGATGATATATCAACGGGAGCTAGTAATGATATAGAAGTTGCTACACAAATAGCAAGAGATATGGTAACTAAATATGGTATGAGTGATACTTTAGGACCGATTGATTTTCAAGGAAAAGAACCTTATGAAATTCAAATGTTTGGTGAAAATATAGGAGATAAAATAGG
>CALXZW010000080.1 GCA_944393345.1 uncultured Clostridia bacterium | reverse complement strand
TCTTACAATAACTTTTAAAATACAATTAAAATCTATTTACTTTTACTAGAATAGAATTTACTTTTTTAATTTACTTTTTTTTTATTTTTATATAAAATAAAAGTTAATTAAAAATATTGATAAGATAAAAATAAAATGGTAGAATTAAATCGGAAAATTAAATAATATTTGAACTTTAAATTTTTTTTTAGTTCTAGTGATTGGAGTTTTTATGAAAAATGTAATAAAATATATAACAATAATTATAGCAGTAGTTATAGTAATTATTTTAATAATCAACTTTTTTGTTAAACAATCTACTAAAAAACAAATTATAAAAAATTCAGAAATTAAAAAATTAGAAGATATAGATTGTATTATTGTTTTAGGTGCTGGAATATGGGAAAATAAGCCTAGTCCAATGTTAGAAGATAGATTATTAGAAGCAATTTCATTATATAAAAATAATGTTTCAGACAAAATAATAATGAGTGGTGATCATGGAAAAGAAGATTATGATGAAGTTAATGTTATGAAAAATTTTGCTATAGAAAAAGGCATACCATCTGAGAATATTTTTATGGACCATGCAGGTTTTTCATCTTATGAAAGTATATATAGAGCTAAGGAAATATTTAAAGCTAAAAAAATAGTAATAGTAACACAAAAGTATCATTTATATAGATCTTTATATATTGCCAATAAACTAGGATTAGAAGCATATGGAGTAGCTTCAGATCCTAGACAATATGTAGGAGCCTTTTATAGAGAGTTAAGAGAAATATTAGCAAGAAATAAAGATTTTCTAAAATGCATTTTCAAGCCTGAACCAACTTATTTAGGAGAAGCAATTCCTGTTAATGGTAATGGAGATATTACTAATGATAAATAGATTCTAAACTTTGAGGATTTTTCTCAAAGTTTTTATATTTTATGATTAATCAAAATTAATATTTTAATATAGAAATATTAAATGTTAAAAAAATCTAAAAAATTTTAAACTTTTTTCAACTTTAAATAATCTAATAGATGTAAGCAAAACAAAAGGAGAAAAAAATGAAAAATAATAGTAAAAAAAATAAATTTATAATATTTATAATTCTAATTTTAATCATGATTTTTTTAGTAATATATGGAGTAAAAAGTTATTCTAATGATAAAAATATAAAAACAAATGAAGATCAAGGAATAGGACAAAATGAAATAGAAGAAAAAGAGATAGATAATAATATTGTTGAAAACAATGAAATATCAGATGAAGAGGTAAAAAACACTAATGAAACTGTTGACAATATTAATAATGATTTATCAGAAAACATCACAAATAATGAGAAAAATACTACAGAAAATATAGAATTCGGATCTAATGTGGCATTTATTGGAGATTCAAGAACACAAGCATTTTTAGCATATACGGGATTAACTGAAGTTGTAGATTACACTAACATAGGATTAATGGTAGATACAGCAATTACTAAAAAGATTGTAACAAATAAGAATGGAGAAAAAATAACAATATTAGAAGACTTAAAAAATAATAATGTAAACACTATATATATCATGTTAGGAATTAATGAATTAGGATGGGTATATAATAGTATATTTATACAAAAGTACGAGGAATTAATAGATAAGATAAAAGAAGTAAAACCAGAATGTGAGATAATATTACAATCAATAATTCCAGTTACTAAAACAAAATCTGATAATGACAAAATTTATAACAACAATAAAATTAAGGAATATAACAAATTAATTAAAGAACTAGCTAATAAAAAGAAAATTAAATTTATTGATTTAGTACCAATAATAACTGATGAAAAAGGAAATTTACCAGAGAATGCAAGTTCAGATGGAATACACTTAAACAAAGAATATTGTTTAAAATGGTTAGAATGTTTAAAAAATAATTAAATTTAGGAGAAAAGAAATGAAAAAATATATAGTAATAATAGTAATAATAATATGTCTTATAATATTAGAATTAATTAATATTTATTCGAATAAAGAAGTAAATATTGACATTTATAAATTAGCAGAAGAACTAAAAAATGCTCAAATATTTGAAGATAATCTAAATGAAATCGATGAAGATAGTATAGTAAAAAGATATAATTTTAATAAAGAAAAAATAAATCAAATTGTTTCTTATATAGGAACAGGTGCAACAGCAGAAGAAATTTTAATAATTAAGTTAGAAGATAAAAATGACGTAGCTGAGACAAAACAAATAATAGAAAGTAAGATTGAAGAGCGAAAAATAGATTTTCAAAACTATTTACCAAAAGAAGTTTTTAAACTAGAAAATTATAATTTAGAGACTAACAAAAATTATATCATTTTATGTATTTCAAATAATTATGATAAATCTTCAGAAATAATAAACCAATATATTAAATAGAAGGAGTTATAACAGTGCAAGATGCAAAAGAAATATTAATAGATTACATCAAAACCAACCAAGATAAATTATATAGAGTTGCATATAGTTATTCGAAAAATGAAGAAAGTGCTTTAGATATATTACAAGAAAGTATAGAAAAAGCATTAAAGAATATTAGTAAATTACGAAAAGTTGAATATGTGAAAACATGGTTTTATAGAATTTTGATTAATGAATCTTTACAGTATACGAAGAAAAACAAAAGAATAATTACTTGTCAATTAGAAGAAATAGAAAAAAATATAGAATGGAATGAAGAAATAAAAACAGAAGATATAGAGATATACAAACACATTCAAAGTTTAAATGATAAATTGAAGACAGTGATAATATTAAGATTTTTTGAGGATATGAAAATAGAAGAAATTGCAAAAGCAACAAAGACTAATGTAAGTACAGTAAAATCACGATTATACAAAGGTTTATCAGAATTAAAAAAATTAATAAATAATTGAAAAGAAAGGATATAAAAATGAAAAGTATTGAAAAAGCCCAAAAAGTTTATGATGCTGTTAAAATTCCCACTAAATTAAATTATATGGTTGAAAAAACAATTTTAGAAAGTCAAAAAGAGAGGAAAACAATATATAAACCTAATTATATAAAATTTGTAGCATCAGCAATAGCTTGTTCGTTCATATTTTTTGTGTTTATGATTAATATAAATCCAACTTTTGCGGCAAGTATAGCCGAAATTCCAATTCTAAAAGATGTTGCTAAAATATTTACAATAAAAGAATTTAAAGAGGAAGATAATACCAAATTAATTAATGCAAAAATTCCAGCTTTAGAAAATACAGGAAATACAGATTTAGAAAAAAGAGTTAATTATGAAATAATGTTAAAAATAAATGAAGTATTAGAAGAAGCAGAACAAAGAGCAGAAGAATATAAAAAAGCGCTCATAGAAACGGGTGGAAAAGAGGAAGATTATCATCCAATAAACATTCAAATAGATTATAAAGGTGGTTACTCAAGTGAAAAAACAGTTTCTTTTATGATAATGAAATCAGAGACATTAGCGAGTGCATATACAGAAATGTATTTTTATAATATAGATATAGAAACAGGAAAAAATTTAAATCTAAGAGATGTTTTAGGTAGCGATTATAAAGAAATAGTAGATGAAGCAATATATGAAGAAATAGAAGAAAGAAGCAAAAATCCTGAGAATATATATTTCAAAAAAGGAGAAGGTGGATTTGAAGGCATTGAAAATGAATATCAAAAATTTTATATTAATTCGGAAGGCAAAGTTGTAATTGTATTCGAAAAATATGAAATAGCACCTGGTTATATGGGAATACAAGAATTTATAATTAATTAAATTTAAGCTTTGAACTTTTAATTTGATTAGTTCAAAGCTTAAATTATATATGGGGGACAAGATGGTATTTAGTAGTATAGTATTTTTATATATCTTTTTACCAATAATGCTAATTATATATTTTATAGTTCCAAATAAATTAAAAAATGCAGTAATGATTATAGCAAGTCTTATATTTTTTGCATGGGGAGAAATAAGATATATATTTATAATGTTGGTATTAGCTATAATGGATTATATATGTGGAAAGAAAATAGATAAATATAAAGAAGATTTAAACAAGAAAAAAGTTTTTTTATTTATAGATATTAGTATTAATATATTAATATTATTTTTCTTTAAATATGCAGATTTTATAATAACGAATATTAATAATGTAACAAATTTAGGTATTCCATTGTTAAATATACCATTACCAATAGGAGTTTCTTTTAATACATTTCAAAGTTTATCATATATAATTGATGTATATAGAGGAACTGTAAAATGTGAAAAAAGTTTTTATAATTATTTAGCATATACAACATTGTTTCCACAAATAATTGCAGGACCAATAGTCAGATATGAAACTGTAGATGACGAATTGGAAAATAAAAATATTAGTATAGATAATTTTACAGTAGGGATAAAAAGATTTATTATAGGTTTAGGAAAAAAAGTTTTAATAGCAAATAATATAGGAGTTTTATGGAATATAATTGAAAATGGTGAAATAGGAAATTTAACTTTTGTATTATCATGGTTTGGAATAATAGCTTTTGCATTACAAATTTATTTTGATTTTAGTGGATATTCAGATATGGCTATAGGATTAGCTAAAATTTTTGGAATGAATTTTGATGAAAATTTTAATTTCCCATATATTTCAAAAAGTATAACTGAATTTTGGAGAAGATGGCATATAACACTTTCTTCTTGGTTTAGAGATTATATATATATACCTTTAGGCGGCAATAGAAAAGGCTTGGCAAAACAAATACGAAATATTATGATAGTGTGGTTTTTAACTGGAGCATGGCATGGAGCTTCTTGGAATTTTATTTTATGGGGAATATATTTTGGAATAATTTTAATATTAGAAAAAATGTTTATATTAAAAATTTTAGATAAAACAGGAAAAGTCATTAGCCATATATATGCAATAATATTGATTTTAATTGGATGGGTTATATTTGCATTTGAAGATTTAGGCAAAATATGTATTTATTTAAAAGCAATGTTTAATTTTAACAATTTTATAAATACTGAAACATTATATTATTTAAGAAATTATGGAATTATAACTATTATTGGTATAATATGTTCAACATTAATTGTAAAAAATGTTTTAGAAAAATTGAATAAATCAGAAAAAAAGATAGGTATAGTTCTAGAAATAGTAATATATATGTCAATATTATTTTTATGTACAGCTGACTTAGTAAGTGATTCTTTTAATCCTTTTTTATATTTTAGATTTTAAAAATATTTAAACAGAAACAAGGAGAATGGGGTATGAGTAAAAATAAATATTTTTTTATAATATTTATTTCATTTTGGACAGTTCTTATAATTTTAAATTTTATAATACCGAGTAATGAGTTTTCACAAAGTGAAAATAGGATGCTATCTAAAATGCCTAAATTTAAAATTAATGAATTAGCAAATGGGAAATATGTTACTAAATTAAATGATTATATAAATGATAATTTT
>CALXZW010000079.1 GCA_944393345.1 uncultured Clostridia bacterium | reverse complement strand
TTATTTTATTTTTATTATTTTATTTTTATTATTTTATTTTTATTATTTTATTTTTATTATTTTATTTTTATTATTTTTATTCTTAAAAATAATAAAAATTTCTTTTTTAGATTTCTCTAAAAAAGAAACTTTTTTTAATTTTTAATTTTCATCTATTTCATTCATTTCTGGAGTTAGTGTTTCTATACTTACTACTTTTCCTCCATCGCTAGTTCTCATTAAAGTTACACCTTGAGTTGATCTTCCTAATACACTTACTTCATTAACCTTTAACCTTATTATAGTTCCTGTATCAGTAATTAACATTACATCGTCTTCATCTGTTGCTATTCTTACTCCTACAAGTTTTCCAGTTTTTGGTGTTATTTTATATGTTACTACTCCTTTTCCACCTCTTAATTGTACTCTATATTCATCTAATTCTGTTCTTTTTCCAAATCCATTTTCTGTAATTGCTAATAATGTTGCCTTTCCACCAGAAATTACTGATTCCATTCCTATTACTTCATCACCATCATCTAACCTTATTCCAATTACCCCTTGTGAAACTCTACCTATAGGTCTAACTTCTTTTTCATCAAATGTTATACACATTCCATTTCTTGTAACTAGAACTACATTATCCTCACCATCAGTTAATCTAACTCCTATTAACTCATCATCTTCTTTTAAAGTTATACCTTGCAACCCTGTCTTTTTTGAAGAATCATATTCTCTTAATGCCGTTTTCTTTATTAAACCATTTTTTGTTGCCATTAACAAATATTTACCATCTGCAAAATTTTGAATTGGTATAACTGCAGATACCTTTTCTCCCGGATCTAAACTTAATAAATTAACAATAGCAGTTCCTTTAGCTGTTCTTCCTGCTTCTGGTATTTCATATCCTCTTAATTTATATAATTTTCCTTTATTAGTAAAAAATAATATAGTATCATGTGTTACCGCTGTAAATATTTGTTTTACAAAATCTTCTTCTCTAGTAGCAATACCTGTTATACCTTTTCCGCCTCTTCTTTGACTCTTATATGTATCTATTGGCATTCTTTTTATATATCCAAAATGAGTTAACGCCACAACAATTTGCTCTTCTTTAATTAAATCTTCAATATCAATTTCTCCTTCTTGTGCTACTATTTTAGTTTTTCTTTCATCACCAAATTTATTTTTTATCTCTGTTAATTCTTCTTTTATAATGTCAAATACTAATTTTTCACTATTTAGAATTGCTCTTAAATGTTCTATTAATTCCATTAGTTGCTTGTATTCTTCTTCTATTTTTTCACGTTGTAAACCAGATAATGTTTTTAACCTCATATCCAAAATTGCTTGTGCTTGAATATCTGATAATCCAAATCTTTCCATTAGTCTCTCTTTTGCATCATCATAAGAAGAACGGATAATTTGAATAACTTCATCAATATAATCTAAAGCGATTTTCAATCCTTCTAAAATATGAGCTCTTGCTAAAGCTTTATCTAATTCAAATTGTGTTCTCCTTAATATTACATCTTTTCTATGTGCTATATAGCAATCCAATGTTTGCCTTAATGTCAATATTTTAGGTTCCCCATTTACTAATGCCAACATTATTATTCCAAATGTAGTTTGCATTTGTGTATGTTTAAATAGTTGGTTCAACACAACTTGTGGATTTGCATCTCTTTTTAACTCTATTACTACTCTTACTTTATCTTTTCTATCTGATTCATCCCTACATTCTGATATTCCTTCTATTTTTTTCTCTTTAGACAAATCAGATATATTTTTTATTAAATTCGCTTTATTTACTTGATATGGTAATGAAGATACTATTATTCTTTGCCTATTTCCTGTCATCTCTTCTATCTCTGTTTCTGCTCTTAATGTTATTTTTCCTTTTCCTGTTTTATATGCTTGTTTAATACCTTCTATTCCTAAAATTATACCTTCTGTAGGAAAGTCTGGTCCTTTTATAACACTCATTAAATCATCATCAGTTACTTCATCTTCGTCAATTATTTTTATAATACCATTTATTACCTCTGTCAAATTATGTGGTGGTATATTAGTAGCCATTCCAACAGCAATTCCAGAAGATCCATTTATCAACAGTGCTGGTATCCTTGCAGGTAATACTGTTGGCTCCTGTAATCTGTCATCATAATTTGGCATAAAATCAACTGTATTTTTTTCAATATCTGTAAGCATAAATTCTGAAATTTTAGACATTCTTGCTTCTGTATACCTCATTGCTGCAGCACCATCCCCGTCAACAGATCCAAAATTTCCATGTCCATCTATTAGCATATATCTCATAGAAAAATCTTGTGCCATTCTTACCATAGCATCATAAACTGAACTATCACCATGAGGATGATATCTTCCTAAAACAGATCCAACTGTATTTGCACATTTTCTGTATGGTTTATCTGATGTTATTCCATCTTCATGCATAGCATATAGAATCCTTCTATGTACAGGCTTTAAACCATCTCTTACGTCTGGAAGGGCACGAGACACTATTACACTCATTGCATAGTCAATATATGCTGTTCTCATTTCTTTTTCAATATCTCTTTCTACTATTTTTCCGTCATTTCTTTTTGGTGTTTCTTGCATTTATTTTTCCTTCTTTCTATTGTTATATTCCTTTGTATTATACTAAAATGGTATAAAATTTGCAAGTATTTATAAAAAACTTTACGGCTTTACAAAATTTGACTTTAATTTTATACATTCATTTATAATTTTTATTTTATTTAAAAATTGTTAGTTTTTATCTTAATTAAATTATTGATAAAAAATATTGCATAACATACCAACTATTAAAATTAGAGAGAAAATTATAAAAATCAAATAAAAAATTTGAAAATACGTAATTTATTAGATATTAATCTAATGTTTTAAAAATTATATGTATGAATTATTGATTACTTTTTATGAATATTTAAAAACTTAAAATGATATAATATTATATTTTCTATACTTTTAATTTACTTGCCAATTCTATTTGCTCTTGTGTTAAATTAAAATTTTGCCCATTATTTTTTATTAATTCATGTAAATTTTCTATAGTTTGTGCTTGATTAATCATATCTACTAAAGGAGCTATATTATTAATTTCTTTTTTTATATTAATATATTCTTTCTCCATTTTTGTAAAATCTTTATTTTTAAACCCTTCTTTCCACCCTTCAATATTATTGACTAAACTATTTTTTTTATTTATTTGATTTTTAAATGTTTCCTCAATATTATTTTGTAATATGTCTAATATAACATTTTTTCCTTTTGATAAGATATCTAGAATATTTGAATTTATTATTCCATTTTTATCTATCGCCTTTAAAGCCATATCTAAGACATTAGAAATCCCATCAATTATTCCTCCTTCTTCTATAGCACTTTGCATTTGATTTATATTTTCAAAATTGCCTGTAAATATACCTATGGAACTTTTTCCTATTTCAATTGCATCTTTTATAGTTTTATCAATTCCTTCTTTTAATCCATATTCAAATAAATTATCCTTTATATTTATTACTTGTTTATCAATAAAATCTGGTAATAACATACTTATTCCTATATCTAATGCTTTATTAACTACTTTTCCTAAAGTAGATTCTAAAAAATAATTTTGTTTTCTTTCTATGCTATTTTCTATTATATTTTCTTTTTCTAATTTTTTTTCTATTTCCATATCTACCTCTTTCATTGTATTTTTAAATTAATTTATTTATTAAATATTATTTTATAATTTTTTATAAAAATCTTTTTCTTTTATTATATTTATATTTTTATAACAACTTTTTTCTTTAATTATTTCTTGTAATATTTCTTTATTAATACTATATTTATGTATACTTTCAACTATTATATGTAAACAACTTTTTTTTATATTACTAGTATTTGATATCTTATCTATTAAATGTTGAATCTCGCTAATGCCTAATGGATTTGTTTCAAACATATATATTTCTTTCTTATTTAAATTCATGTATTTAAAGTTACTTTCTCCATTTATTAAAATAAAATCAAATTTTTTAAAAAAACTGTTTACTTCTTTTATATAATTTTTTTTCATATAATAATAAAAATTATTTATGATTTTTATTTCATTCTTTGTATAATTATTATTTTTATTATAATAATATTTTTTATTTGAAATATTAAAATTAATTATAATTATTTTAAAATTATTTTTTAATATTTTTTCTAATATTTTTTTTATGAATATTTTTTTATTATTTCCATAAATAATTATTATATTATTTTTTAATATTTTTTTATTCTTAAATTTTAATATTTTATTTATCATATTATTTTTTTTATTAAAACTATTTTTCTTATAAATTATTTTTTCTATTTTCATTTTCTCCTAATATAAATTTTTCTTCTTCCGTTGCTTCAATTTTAGCTAAAATATGATTATCTGCAACAAACATTAAACACTCTCCTTTTTTCAAAGATTTTATTTCAATTTTCTCTTTTTCTGATAAATTTGAATATTCTGATAATATTTTTATATTTTCTTCTTCAAGTGCAAAAAAAGTTTTAATACTTGAATTATTTAATATACTTTTTCCATATATTCCATTTTCTAAACTAAATATATCAGAAATATCTTGTGTTATTGCTACACTACTTCCACCATATTTTCTAATTGTTTTAAATATTTTATAAATAAAACTAGCAACATCTTTATTGGAAGTAACACCTATTAATCTCCATATCTCATCTAAATATATTGCTTTGTTCTCTTTTCTATTTTCTTTAATTTTATCCCAAAAAATATCTGTAAACAAATACATTCCATATTTTAAATTTTCTTCTCCTAAATCATATACATCAGCAATAATTAATTCATTATTTATTTCTATATTTGAATAATTATTAAAAAATTTCATTGAACCTTTTACAAAAGGTATTAATTTTACTTTAAATTTTTTTGTTTTTTTATCTTTATCTAATATATTAAAAAAATCTTGTAATATTGGCATTTCTTTTGTTGTCTTGAATTTTCTTTTATTATTTTTTTCTATATACAAACTTTCATCATTAAAATTTATATTTTTTTTATTATATGTTTCAATTATTTTTTCTTCTAAAATTGCTTTTTCTTCTTCATTTATCTCTCCAAAAATTAAATTAAAAAAACCTATTAATTTAGATATTTTAGTAGCTAAATAACCTGTTTCTCCCTCTTCTAAACTTTCTTTTCTTATATCAAAGATATTTATATATGTTTTTGAGTTGGGTCCAATTTTTATTATTGTACCTTTTAAATTATTACATAATTTTTCATATTCACGTTCAGGATCAATAATATATTGTTTAATTCCAATAAGTTTATATCTTATTATTAATAATTTAGTATAAAAAGATTTCCCTGCTCCGCTTGTCCCAAAAATACACATATTAGCATTTTTATATTTATTTTTATCAAATCTATCTATAAAAATTAAAGAATCATTATATATATTAATTCCTATAAAAATTCCATTTTCATCAAAAATCGTAGAAGATACAAATGGATATGTAGAAATAATTCCTGAAGTTAAAATATTTCTTTTAGCAGAATCTTTTATTATCTTATTATTTTCAAAAAATGGTAAACAAGCTAAAAATAACTCCTCTTGCCTAAAATTTGATCTTCTTGTTTGTAATCCTTTACTTTGTAAAATTCCTTCAATTTTATTAATATTATATTCTAATTCTTTTATATCTTCAGAATATAATTCTATATAGATATATAAGAAATACATTT
>CALXZW010000078.1 GCA_944393345.1 uncultured Clostridia bacterium | reverse complement strand
AAGAAATAAAACAAATTGCAAATGAGTTCTTAAAAATGGAAAAGCCAAATAAAATGATATTAGAAAAGTTAATTGAAAGAATTGAATTTGATAAAGAAAAAAATATAAAAATCAAATTTAAATTTCCAAATTATCCTAACGTTAGGATAAAATAAAAATATTAAGAAGCGGTTAATCAAGCGCTAAAAATTAGACATTAAGAAATTAGGAAATCATACAGTAAATCATAAAAGTATGCCAGACTTAGACGATGAAAAAATAAAAACAGAAATACTAGATTTACATCAAGTGATATACAAAAAGTTTGGATATGAAATGAAATATATTAGACCACCAATGGGAGAATATAGTGAGAGAACATTAAAAATAACAAATAGTTTAGGATATAAAACAGTAATGTGGTCATTTGCATATGAAGATTGGAATGAGAAAAAGCAACCAGATGAAAATCAAGCTAAAAAGAAATTGTTAGATAATTTACATAATGGTGAAATAATATTATTACATGGAAATTCTAAAACAAATACAAATATATTAGATTCAATAATTAAAGAAATAAAAAATGAAGGTTATGAATTTAAAAGTTTAGATGAATTTGAATAAATTTAGTAAAAAAATCAAAATTTTGGAGGGAATATGAAAAAAAGAAAATTAAGTAAAATAGATAAATTGTTAGAATTACCACAAGAGGTATATTCACCTATCCCTAAAATGATAATAACAGGTTTTAATGAAATGATTATAGAAAATTTTAAAGGAATATTAGAATATGAAGAATTTTTTGTAAGGATTAATACAAGTATAGGAATTGTAAGTATAAATGGTTATGAATTAAATTTAGAAAATATGACAAATGATGATATAAAAGTGACAGGGAAGATAGAGGCAATAGATATTGAAAGAACAATAGATTAAGGAGAATGATATGTTTATAAAAATAATTTTAAATTACATATTAGGTTTTTTAAAAATAAGTATAGAAGGATATTATATAGAAAGATTTATAAATATATGTAAAAATAATAAAATAATTATATGGAATTTAAAAAGAAATAAAGATATTAATTTAATTTTTAATGTTGGAATTAAAGATTTTAAAGATATATGTAAAATTGCAAAAAAAACTAGATGTAAATTAAAAATAAAATCTAAAAAAGGGTTACCATTTTTATTAGATAGATATAAAAAAAGAAAAATATTTGGAATATTATTAATAATATTAATAGGACTTACTATATTGTCATCAAACTTTGTATGGAATGTGGAAATTATTGAAGAAGATAATAATGTATTAGAAAATATAGAAAAAGATTTGAAAGAAGCTGGACTAGAAGTAGGAAAATGGAAAAACAAAATAAATACTAAAGATATAATAAATAAAATAAGACTAAAAAGAAATGATATAGCATGGATGGGAATAGAAATGAAAGGAACAAATGTTATAGTAAAATTAGTAAAAGCAGAAGAAAAACCAGAAATTATAAATGAGGATGAATATTGTAATATAGTTTCTAATAAGGCAGGAATTATAACAAAAATAAATGCACAAACAGGAACTGCTAATGTAAAAGTAGGAGAAACTGTCAATGTAGGAGATATTTTAATTAATGGATGGATGGAAGGAAATTATACAGGAATAAGATATGTCCATGCAAAAGGCGAAATAGAAGCAAAAGTATGGTATACAAAACATTTAAAAATTATGTATAATACTAAGGAAAAGATTGAAACAGGGAATGTCGAAGAAAAATATCAAATAAAATTTAATAATTTTAAAATAAATTTATATAAAACACTTTCAAATTTTGAATTTTATGATACAATAGAAAATGAAAATAAATTTAAAATATTTTCTGATTTTTATTTACCAATTTCAATAAATAAAATAACAAATAAAGAAATAAAAGAGGTAGAAAAAAAATATAGTTTAGAAGAAGCAAAGAATATAGGAATTAAAAAATTAGAAGAAGAACTAAATAATGAAATTGAAAATAAGGATAATATTTTAAATAAAAATATAAACACTTATGAAACAACCGATGGGGTAGATATCTATGTTACATACGAAGTATTGGAAAACATAGGGACAAATGAAAAAATAGTATTTTGAAGGGATGAGTAAAATGGAAGAAAGAAGTTTAAGAATTACTGGTGCAGATAAAAGTTTTTTTAATAAACTTTCACATACTTTAACTAAAATGTTAATACCAACAAAAGTCGGAATAAATGGAATGCTAATATCTATAAAACGTAATAGTTTGATAAAAGCTTTTGAAAATTATACAGAAGATAATGAGGATTATAATAATGACGAATTATTAAAAAAATATGATAATGCTTATGAAGCATATTTACAAACTTTAGATAAATATGTTATGAATTCTATATATACTAAAGTTAGGAATGAAACAGCAACAGAATTTGAAAAAAATGCATTATCTAGTTATTATGAAGTAACAAGTTTAAAAGAAAAGGAATATGTAGAATATAAATATAGAAAGCAAAAATATTTATTAGAATTGGATAATGAAAGTGTAAAATTATCAGCAAAAGAAAAAAATATAGAAAAATACAATAAATTTTATATAGATAAAATGGATAATTTATATAAATCCATATTAAAAAATTATTCTATCAAATTGGCAGATACAACGAATATATATGATTCAACAAAAGAATGGATATACACAAAAATATTTTATACTTTAGAAGAATATATACAAAATATTTTATCATTAAAAATAAAAATTGATGATGATCAAAAATTAAAAAGTATTGTTTCAGAATATGAAAAATATGAAACTTATACAATTGGTAAATTAGATGCAAGAGATAACATAGAAAAAAATATGCTACTACTTGGAATAAGTAGAAAATTATTTACACATAGTTTACCACTTATTGTTGCAGAGCAATGTTATGAAAAACTTTTAAAAGATGCAAGGGTATTAATACAAGATACAAAAATTGCTGCTAAAAGAGAAAGAGCATATTCAATGTTGATAAATTTAATAGAAGATTATAATGTAAAATTATTATCAACTAAAGTATATTGGGAATCTCAAAAAGAAAAAGAAGAATATAAAAAATTCTGGAATGAATATCAAGAAATATCAAAATTAAAAGAAAGTAATTTTATAGATTATGTAAGGAAAAAAGAAGTTCTATTTATAAAGGATGATATTAAAAAATTACATAAAGCAAAAATAGATTATACTCAAATTATAAAATATTATAAAAGAAAATTAGTAGACTATGGTGCAATAAGACAAATAAAAAATTCATATGTATCAGAAGGAAATTATATAAAAGTTAAGGAAGTAAAGTAAATGTTTGAAATAATATATAAAGATATAGAAGAAAATGAAATATATGAAGAAGTTATAAAAAAAGTATTAAAAGAATGTTTTAAAGAAGAAAAAATAACAAATTCAAAATTAAGTATAACAATTACATTAACTAATCCTCAAAATATTCAAGAAATAAATAAGGAATATAGGGATATTGATAAGCCAACAGATGTATTATCTTTTCCAATGTTCGAAAAAGAAGAATTAGATGCTAAAATAGAAAAAAAAGATTTTGAATATGAAGATATTTTAGGAGATATAATCATATCAATAGAGAAAGTTCAAGAACAAGCTGAAGAATATGGACATAGCTTTGAAAGAGAATTAAGTTATATGATAGTACATGGATTTTATCATTTAATGGGATATGATCATATAGAAGAAGAAGATAAAAAAATAATGAGACCTAAAGAAGAAAAAATATTAAAGAGCTTAAAAATAGAAAGGTAATATTATTTTTAAAGTAGGAAGGAAAGAAAAATGGAAAAAGGTGGAGTGAAGATATTAATTGCGATATTAGTTATACTTGTTTTAGTTGCAGGTGGAATGTTAGCAGTTAAAATATTGGAAAATAAAAAAGAAAATACAGACATAGAAGTATCAAATACAGATAATACAAAAGTAGAAGCACCAGTAGAAGAAAAAAAGGTTCAAATATATAGTGGTACTGAAAGACCAATAGCAGTAATGATAGATAATCATAATGGAGCATGGCCACAAGCAGGGTTAAATCAAGCATATATGGTTTATGAAATAATAGTAGAAGGGGGAGAAACTAGATTAATGGCGCTTTTTAAAGGTGTGGATGTAGACAAAATAGGACCAGTAAGAAGTGCTAGACATTATTTTATAGATTATGCAATGGAAAATGATGCAATATATACTCATTTTGGACAAAGTCCACAAGCACAATCCGATTTAAAAAAATATGATATTGATGACATAAACGGAATCGCAGAAGATGGTACAACTTTTTGGAGAGTAAAGGACAAATATGCTCCACATAATGCAGTAACAAATACAGAAAAATTATTACAATCTGCTAAAAATAAAAAATATAGAACAACTTCAGAAGAAGAAAGTGTATTAAATTATGTTACAGATGAAATTAATTTAGAGGATGGAGAAACTGCTGATATAATTACGATACCACATTCAACTTTGCAAACTGTAAAATATGAATATGACCAAGAACAAAAAGTATATAAGAGATATGCAAGAAATAAAGAACAAATAGATTGGGATACAGACAAAACAGTTACAACTAAAAATATTATAATAACTTTTTGTGATAATTATACTTTAACAGATTCAGAAAATAAAGGAAGGCAAGGCTTAAAAAATATTGGCACATTTGATGGATATTATATAACTAATGGAAAAGCAATTAAAATAAAATGTATTAAAGAAGCAAGAGATAAAAAAACAATATATCAAGATTTAAATGGAAATGAAATAAAAGTAAATGATGGAAATACTTTTGTAAATATATGTTCAACAAATGCAAAAGTTGAGATTGAGTCTTTAGAACCAGAAATAGAAAATACTAATGTTACTAATACTAATGTATAAATATGAGAGGTGAAAAAAATGAATGTTTATGATACAGCAAATAAATTGGCAAGTGAAATAAAACAATCAGAGGAATATGTTAATTATAAAATGGCAAAAGAAGTTTTAAATTTGAATAAAGAATTAAAAGAAAAAATAAAAGAATTTGATCTTGCAAGATATGAAGCACAAATTATTGCTATGCAAACAGGAAAGAATGATGAAGAAAAATTAAAAAAGGCACAAGATTTATATGCAGAATTAATAGAAAATCCTGATGCGAAAAAATATTTTGAGACAGAAACTAAATTTAATATAATAATTGCTGATGTTAATAAAATAATAGGTGAAGCAATACAAGATGTATTAAAATAAAAGTAAAATTTGGATTATAAACTTTTTAAGTAAAAGAATAAATAAGCATATATTAAAATCATATATGCTTATTTGAAATATTAAATGAAAAGAGGAAAAGTATGGAGTTTATAATCATATTATTATTAGAAATAATAGTTTTAATAATATTAAAGTATTTGTATGGATATAATATAAAAAAAATAAAACAATTAGCAGAAAATAAAGAATTAGATGAATTAGGAAAAAAATATCCAGACAATATTAGTATATGTAAAGAATATTTAAGAAAACTAAAAAATGAAAGTGTAAAAGTAGAAGAAAATAAAGATAGTAAAACAAGTTTATATATAGCGATTACAAATAAAATTTCTATAGCTAATATTGATTCAAGTTATACAAGAATACAAACAATTGCACATGAATGTTTACATTCAATTCAAGATAAAAAATTATTATTGGCAAATTTTATTTTCTCTAATATATTTATACTATATTTTTTTATAATATGTATTTTAGAAATATTAAAAGTGTTGCCATATAATATGATGTTTTTAAATATATTGGTAATATTGGGATTAGCATGTTATTCAATAAAAGCATATTTAGAAAGTGATGCAATGATAAAAGCTAGATATTTAGCTGAAGATTATATGAAAGAAAAAGAATTTTCAAGTTATGAAGAAACACAAAAAATTTTAAAAGGATTTGACCATATTAATGTAATAGGAGTAAAATTTGTAACATATTATTTGCTTTTATGGATTATGTTTAAAATATTAAT
>CALXZW010000077.1 GCA_944393345.1 uncultured Clostridia bacterium | reverse complement strand
TGGTGAGCTATCCGCGACTCGAACGCGGGACAACTTGATTAAAAGTCAAGTGCTCTACCACCTGAGCTAATAGCCCACATAATTATGTTACTCTCTCGCAACACTTTTATATATTACAATATTTTTAACTAAAAGTCAATACTTTTATTAAAAAAATTTGTCTTTTTTGTGAATTTTTTATAATTAATTAATAAATACACTAATAAATAATTATATTTTATTATATATTTATCCATTTGGATAATATTAGAATATAATATTATCCAAATTTTCTATGCATTTAATTTTTCTACTAATTCATCTACATCTATTCCATGAACTTGACATGCTTCTTCCAATGTTTCCATTTGTGATGCTGGACACCCCAAACAATGCATACCTGCATTTAATAGAATCTCTGCTTTTTCTGGTGTTTTTTCTATTATTTCGCCTATCTTTGTTTCTTTATTATATTTCATATTTAACCTCCTCTAAATTTTATTTATATATTTTATCATATTTTTTAAAAAAAGTATAGACAAATTAAAAAAAATATTGTATTATGGTAAAAAATGTAAGGCGGTGATATAATTTCAAAGTTAATTAACTTATATTTTATAATATTTATTATTAATCTTTTAATCACATTATATTCATTATATACTTTTTTTGAAATTATTTTTTTTCATAATCTTCAAGGTTCCAAATTAAAAATTAAAAAAAATTTTTTAAAATAGGAGGTTTTATTTATTAAATATATAAAGCATATTTTATTCATACTCTTTTTTATTATTTTATTATGCTTTTGGGCTTATAAAACTTTTTATCCAATATATATATCTGATGAAATAATAATAACATATGGACTTAACCCTTTTGATATCTGTTCTAAAAATCCCAAATTATGGAATTATATTAAAATAATATTTATTTTTACCTTTATTTTTTCTAATATTATTATTATTAATTTTTTTTATATAAAGTTATTCTCTAAAATTAAATTTCCAAAAAATAAAATTTTAAATAATGATTTATATTTTAATTCAAATAACTCCCTTAATTTATTGATTGGTTATAATAAAAGTACTTCTAAAAAAATTTATATACCTGAAAGTGGTTTATATCAAAATTTTTTAATAACTGGTACAATAGGATCAGGTAAAACTTCAAGTGCAATGTATCCATTTACAAATCAACTTCTTGAATTTAATTCTAACAATAAAAATAAAAAAATGGGTATGTTAATATTAGATGTAAAAGGAAATTTTTATAACCATGTAGAGAATTTTACTGAAAAATATAGTTTATCAAATGATTTAATAATAATAAAATTAAATTCCAATATTTATTATAATCCATTACATAAACCAAATTTGAAACCTCAAGTTTTAGCTAATAGATTAAAAACTATTTTAACTTTATTTTCGGAAAATAATTCTGAATCTTATTGGTTAGACAAAGCTGAACAAATTTTAACTGAATGTATTAAAATATGTAGATTATATAATAATGGATATGTAACTTTTTTAGAAATACATAAATTAATAACTATACCTGAATATTATAAACAAAAAATTTTAATTTTAAGAGAAAAATTTATTTTATCTGAATTTTCTGAAAATGATATTTATGAATTAAATTCAAGTTTAGATTTTTTTCAAAAAGAATTCGAAAACCTCGATTCAAGAACAAAAGGAATTTTAATTTCAGAAATCACAAGAATTACTAATACATTTATATCTGATTTTGATGTAATGTCTACATTCTGTCCCCCTAAAGAAAAACTTAACTTTACTGGATTTGATGAAGTTATTTTAAAAGGCAAAATAGTTGTCCTTAATATGAATATTTCTGAATATAGCTTACTATCAAAAATTATTGCTACCTACCTAAAACTAGATTTTCAAACAGAAGTTATGTATAATCTTGCAAAAAATTCTATCCGCACTACCGCATTTATTTGTGACGAATATGACAAATATGCAACTAAAACTGATTGTGACTTTTTTTCCCTAAGTAGAGAAGCTAAATGCATAAATATTGTTAGTACACAAAGTTATTCTTCTTTAAAATCAACATTAAAAGACGAAGCAAGTGTTAAAGTTATTATTCAGAATCTTATAAACAAAATATGGTTTAGAACAGATGATATTTTTACTATAGAAGAAGCTCAAAAACAAATAGGAAAAGAAGAAAAAGAAAAGATTTCTAAAAGTATCTCTGAAAATGCTAAAGAAACAAAATTTAGCTATATAACTAATACTTTGAATTCTGATAGTTCTAATATTTCAGAAACTTTTAGTACTTACATGCAAAACGAATATTTATATGAAACAAACTTCTTCACACAAAATTTGGAAACCTTTACTGCCCTTACATTTTTATCTGATGGAACTAGAATTTTTCCACCGCAAAAATTAAATATGTTCCCATACTTTAACAATTTTAGAAAGGATTGATTTTATGTTTTTATATAAAAAAATAAATTTTTATCTTTATTTTATACTTATTTTATCATTTATCTTACTTTTTGCTTTCTCAAATATCGTTTTAAGTTTTGGAGATCCAAAATTAATTACTAAAATTAATAAAGCTTTTGAAAGTATTGAAAGCTGGATTTTAAAAATTTCTACTCCTGCAGCAGCTGTTGCAGTAGGAACTGGTGTATTTATGAAAAAGTTTAGCTTTGGCGATGAAGAAAAAATTAGAACCGGAAAAAAAATTATAAAAGGCTCTCTATTTTCATATGCATTTATTTTAGCTATAGATTTAATATTAAGTACAATAAAATCTTTAGTAAGTTAATAGGAGGTACCTTTGGAACAAACTAATGATATAACTAAAATTATAATAGATACAATAAATACTATTTTTGAAACTTTATTCAGTTCAATAGATAATAATTTATATTCTTTATTAGATGATGTTACCTTTATAAGTTCTGACATATTATATGATAGTCATTTTGAAAATATATTAGGAACTACTACAACAAATGGAATATTATTAATTGCAAATTCTTTTTTATTAGCATATATAATATATTATTCAATAAAATATTTAATTTCACATTTAACTTTTAATCGGAATAGAAAGCCCTATGAATTTTATATTTAAATTAATTATTTATGGTATATTTATGAATTCTTCTTTTTTCTTAATGAATTTACTGCTAGACTTAAATTCTAATATTTCATTGGCAATTAGAAACTTAGGAGAAATTCTATTTAATAAAAATATTTGTTTTTCGGAATTGATAAATGTTATAAACAGTAATATAGCTATAAATACTAATTCTGTTAATATTTTTTCAATTGATGGTTTAATAAAAGGCACTCTGTCATTATCCTTATTAAACTTAGTTTTATCATATTCTTTTAGATATATAATGATTAAAGTTTTTATACTTCTTTCACCTTTTGCAATTCTATCATTAACCTTAAACTCTACTTCCTGGTTTTTTAAAACCTGGTTTAAAAATTTGTTTTCATTATTATTTATTCAAAATATTGTATCTATTATTTTACTTATTTTATTTTCAATAAATTATTCTCAAAATAATTTATTTGTTAAAATTCTTTATATTGGTGGTATATATTCTTTAATTAAAGCTAATTCATTTGTAAGAGAATTTTTAGGTGGAGTTTCCACAAACATATCACAAATTGTGAATAACTTTTCTAATTTTAAATTATAATACTTTTTAGTTAAGAGGTGATATATATTGAAATTTATTTTTCCACAAAATTATAATTTCAAGAATAAATTATTAGGAGTATTTGATTATTCAACTGCTATTTTTATTATTTCTTGGTGCATTATTATTTTTACTTTACTAAATTTAATCTTTACAAATATTAATATAAAAATATTTTTATTTATCTCTTTATGTTTGCCAGTCATACTTTTATGTTTTTCTGGACTAAATGGTGAAAATATTATATATGTTTTAAAATATGTTTTAAAATTTATTTTAAAACATAAACTCTATTTTTATCTAAAAAATTAATTATCTAAAACTTTTAATTTCTTCTTGAATTTTTTGTAGAAAAAAGATATAATTTGTTTTACAGAAATTATGAATTGGAGAGATTAATATGAAGTTAGATCAAAATGAAAAATCTTTATTATTTTCAGAAACGTCAATACCCGATATTTTCTTTTCAGAATATTTATCACAAATTCCAGGAGATTATTTAAAATTATATTTTTATATGTTTTTCCTTTGTAAATATTCTAAAGATATTAAATTAAATGATTTATCTAAAAAATTAAATTTACCTTTAAAAACTATAAATGATGGTCTAAAATTTTTAGAAGAAAATAATCTAATAATGAAAAAAACAACAGGATATTTAATTATTGATTTACAAGATTTTACACTTCATAATCTATATACTCCTAATTTAACCTTATCTAAGGAAAAGATAGATCAAAATTCAAAAAATAAATCTAGAGTAAAAGCAATAGAACATATAAATAATATGTATTTTCAAGGAATCATGGGTCCTTCTTGGTATAACGATATTGATTTATGGTTTAAAAAATATGGTTTTGATGAACAAGTTATGATAGCATTATTTGATTACTGTTATAATAGAAGTGCTATGCATAGAAACTATTTACAAACTGTTGCAGAAGCATGGGCTTCAAATAAAGTAAAAACATGGAATGATTTAGATAACTATTATACTAAACAAGAAAGTTTAAATAAGTTTAAGAAAACTATTGCAAAAAAATTAGGTAAATATAATGGTCTAACTCAATATGAAGAGGCCTATATTGAAAATTGGGTTTTGAATTACGGATACGATATGAGTATTATAGAAATTGCATTAAAAAGAACAACCTTAAAACAAGCTCCTACTTTTGAATATATAAACAATATTATTACTGATTGGCATGAAAGAAACTTAAAAACAGAAGCAGAAATAACTGCTTTTTTAGAGCAAAGAAAAAAACAAATTAAAGATACAAAAGAATTAAAAGCAAAAGTTACAAAAGCAAATTATGAACAACGTCAATATGATAATTTAGATTTTCTATATGCAAACAATAATAAAGAGGAGGAATAACAACTGTGACTAACGAAATCTTAAATTCTTTACTAAAGGAATATGATAGAAAAAAAATTCAGGCAGAAATAGATTTAGATATACGAAAAAAAGAATTATATGAAAAAATTCCTGAATTACAGAAAATTGAAAATGACTTAAGTACATATGCAATAGAAACAACAAAAAACATATTATTATATAAAAATAATTCTGCAAATGATTTAAAAGAAAAAATTTCTTTATTAAATACAAAGAAAAATGAAATATTTAAAAAATATAATATTGATAAAAATTATTTAACACCTAACTATAATTGTTCTATTTGTCAAGATACAGGATATGTTATTACAAATAATTATCAGAAACAAATGTGCAACTGTTTAAAACAAAAATTAATTGATTATTCTTTTAATAATTCTAATATGACTAATTTAAATACAGAAAATTTTTCTACTTTTAATGAAAATATATTTTCTGATGATGTTGATATTCAAAAATATAAATTTAATATTTCACCTAGAGAAAATATTAAAAATATTAAAAAGAAATGTGAAAATTTTATAGTCAATTTTGATAAAAAAGAAACAAAGAATTTATTATTTACAGGCAATACTGGTTTACGGTAAAAGTTTTATGTCTAATTGTATAGCTAATGAATTGTTAAAAAAAGGGAAAACGGTATTATATCAAACGGCTCCTATTCTGCTTGAAACCGTAATCGATTATAAAATCAATAAGAACAAAAGTACTACAAATAATAATATTTATGATTCTATTTTAAACACCGATTTATTAATTATAGATGATTTAGGTACTGAAAGCTTAAACATTATGAAATTAAGTGAACTATTTACTATTATTAATTCAAGAATTTTAAACTTTGGAAATAAGTCTACAAAAACCATTATTTCTACAAATTTAAGTATCAATGATATTTTTCGTACTTATGAAGAAAGAATTGGCTCTAGAATAGTCGGATATTATGATATCTATTATTTTTTTGGAAATGATTTAAGATTTAAAAAATTTAATTGATTTTTTAAATCTTTTTTTTATTGTTATATTTTTATTATTTTATTTTTATTATTTTATTTTTATTATTTTATTTTTATTATTTTATTTTTATTATTTTATTTTTATTATTTTATTTTT
>CALXZW010000076.1 GCA_944393345.1 uncultured Clostridia bacterium | reverse complement strand
GGTTATGATAGTAGACCACTATATAATAGTGTTGATGCTTCATTACTTATGTTTGAACAAGTAGAAAAATATATAAAATATACAGGTGACTATAAATTTATAGAAGAAAATATTTATGAAAAGTTAGAGGAAATAATAGAAAATTATTGTCAAGGAATAGATGTAGATGATAATAACATATATTTAGATTCAGATGGATTAATTGTATCAGGAACAGAAGATACACAAAATACATGGATGGATGCTAAATATGATGGTGTAGCGGTAACTCCAAGAAACGGAAAAGCTGTAGAAATAAATGCATTATGGTATAATGCTAATATGATTATGGCAAATTTATCAAAGAAACTAAAACATATATTAAAAGCTAGAAAATATAAACAACTAGCTGAAAATTGTAAAATATCTTTTAATAACAGATTTTATAATTTAAAGAAAAAATGTTTATATGATGTATTAGGTGATGACAAAATAAGGCCTAATCAGTTATTTGCATTAAGTTTAACATATCCAATAATAGATCCAACATCTGAGATAGCAAAAAATGTGATAAATACTGTTGAAAAGAAATTATTAAATAATTATGGACTAAAAACATTAGCAAAAGGAGAAGAAAAATATGTAGAAGTATATGAGGGAAGTCCATATAAAAGAGATACAAGTTATCATCAAGGAATAACATGGCCATGGTTATTAGGACTTTACTATGATGCATTAAAAAATATGGAAAAAGATACAAAAGATAAAGAACAAAAAGAAATCTTACAAGAAAAACTTAATAAATTTATTGACAAAACTTATAAAAATTTCAAAAAAGAAATATATGAAAGAGGTTGTATAGGAAGTATTGCGGAAATATATGATTCTTCTAAGCCACAACTACCTAAAGGAGCGATTTCTCAAGCTTGGAGTATATCAGAAATATTTAGAATTATAATACAATAATGTATAAAGTAAATTTATTTAAGACGTTAGTTAAAATAATAACAATTATTTAAATTAACGTCTTTTATGTTTTCTAAAAAAATAATTGCAAAAATAAAAAAATATGATATAATAAGAACATAAATTCGAAAGAAAAAGGTGAAAATATGAGAATATTAGGTATAGACCCAGGATTTGCAATAACAGGATACAGTATAATTGATTACATAGGTAATAAATTTAATTTAATAACGTCAGGTGCAATTTTAACAGATGCAAAAACTTCATTTCCTTTAAGGCTTGAAAAAATATATTATGAATTAAAGGATATAATAGACAATTATAATCCTAATTGTATGTCAATTGAAGAATTATTTTTTAACAATAATGCAAAAACAGCAATAAATGTTGCACAAGCTAGAGGTGTTATTTTAATGACTGCTAGAATTAATCAAGTAGATACTTATGAATATACACCATTACAAGTAAAACAAGCAGTAGTAGGTTATGGGAGAGCAGATAAAATGCAAGTACAAAGAATGGTAAAAATGATATTAAATGCAGAAAAGTTACCTAAATTAGATGATATAACAGATAGTATGGCTATTGCAATATGTCATGCACATTCGGCAAAATTTGCAGAAAAATTATAAAAAGAGGTTAAAATATTGAAAAAGATAGAAGAATTAGAAAAAAATTTAAATGAAAAAAAAATAGATAGTATATATTTTTTTTATGGGGAAGAACTTTATTTATTAGAGCAATCAATAAAAAAAATAAGAAAAATTTTTGGTGAATGTATAAAAGGAATAAATTATATATTAATAGATGAAACAAATATAGGTAATATAATTTCAGATATTGAAACACCTGCTTTTGGTTATGAAAAAAAATTAATAATAGCAAAAAATTCAGGAATACTAAAAAAAGAAGGAAAAAAGAAAAGTCAAGAAATGACTAAATTAAAAGAAAGATTAAGTGAATATTTGAAAGAAAATATTGGAAATATAAAGCAAAGTGTAATAATAATATTCATAGAAGAAGATACAGATGCAAGACAAGAATTATATAAAACAATAGATAAATTAGGAACTATATGCAAGTTTGAATATCAAAATCCATTGCAATTACAAAAAAGAATTAAATTACTATGTACAGAAAATAAAGTTAAAATTAATGATAATACTTTGAAATATTTTATTGAATGTGTAGGAACAAATATGCAAGAAGTTATAAACGAAGTAACAAAACTTATACAATATGTAGGAGAAAATGGAGAAATAAAAAATGAAGATATAGATAAATTATCTATAAAGAAATTAGAAAGTATAATTTTTGATTTAACTGATAATTTAGGTAAGAAAGAAATAGCGCAAGCATTAAATGTATTGCAAAACTTAATTTATGCTAAAGAGCCAATTCAGAAAATTTTAATAACATTGTATAACCATTTTAAAAAAATATATTTAACTAAAATTGCTCAAAAGTATAATAAAGATATTGCATTAAGTTTAGATTTAAAGCCTAATCAGATTTTTTTAGTAAATAAGTATAAAATTCAAGCCAAATATTTTAAAACATTTGAATTAAAAGAGATATTACAAAATTTACGAGATTTGGATTATAACTATAAAAATGGATTAATAGATTTGCAAGTTGGATTAGAATCAATACTTTGCAGATATTGTTCTTAATTATATTTAATTAACAAAAATGTATAAATTAATCATTTATTGATAAAAATAATAAAAAATAATAATTTTATCAATAGGTGATTTTTATGTTTTTTAAAAATAAAAAAATAATAATAGTATTAGCAATAATAATAAGTTTTGCAATAAGTATAGGGATAACAATTTTATCAATGAATTCAGAAATAGATACCATTGAAGTTTTATCTAAATATGGATCGAGAGGAGAAGAAGTAAGACAAATTCAGACTAAACTAAAAAGATGGGGATATTATAACGGAAATGTAGATGGAATATATGGAACAAAGACACAAGAAGCGGTAAGATATTTTCAGAGAAAAAATGGATTAAAAGTAGATGGAATAGCAGGTCCAGAAACATTAAAAGCTATGGGAATATTTAATTCGAGTTCTTCATCTTCAAGTAGTACAAGTAATTCAAATAATCTTAATTTATTAGCAAGAATAATATATGGTGAAGCAAGGGGAGAACCATATACTGGACAAGTTGCAGTTGGGGCAGTTGTTATGAATAGAGTAAAAAGTAGTTCTTTTCCCAATACTATTTCAGGAGTAATATATCAGTCAGGAGCTTTTGATGCTGTAAGAGATGGACAAATAAATTTAACACCTGATGCTACAGCTAAAAAAGCAGCACAAGATGCTTTAAATGGTTGGGATCCAACTTATGGAGCAATATATTATTTTAATCCTGCTACAGCAACAAATAAATGGATATGGTCAAGACCTATGACAGTAACTATAGGGAATCATAGATTTTGTAAGTAAAATAATATCTTCTAACTTTTATATCATAAAATAAAAGATAGGAGATATTATTTTGTTGTGTAATCTTAAAAAAAATGCATTGACAAAAAGCCTTTGAATTGATAATATATTATTATATTTTGTGAATTTGGAGGCAAAAATGATAATATATCCAGATACATATTTGAAAAAAGTAGAAGACATTAATATAGAATTTTTACAAAAAAACAAGATAAAAGCTTTAATTCTAGATGTTGATAATACATTAATAGATTACAGTCAAAATCTTTCAGAATCTATAGTTGTATGGGCAAAGGAATTAAAAGGGCAAGGGGTAAAATTATATATATTATCAAATACAAATAAAAAAGAAAAAGTAGAAAAAATATCTAAAAAATTAGATATACCATATAAAAGCTTTGCTAAAAAACCATTAAAAAAAGGATTTTTAGAAGTGCAAAAAATATTAAATACAAAACCAGAAAATATTGCAGTTGTTGGAGATCAAATATTTACTGATATAATTGGTGGAAATAGATGCAAAATGCATACAATACTTGTAGAACCAATAAAAGAAAAAGATTTTTGGTATACTGCTTGGAAAAGACCATTAGAAAGAAAAATAAAGAATGATTATTTAAACAAAATCAAGACAAAGGAGAAATAACAATGTATATAAATGATGTACATATAGCATATTATGTTTTAGTGACAATATTAGGTTTATTGGTTGGAAACATTGTAGGATGGGCAAATAAGAGATTACCAGAATACAAAAGCATTATATCAAAAGATTTATTAGAAGAAATAAAAGGTAATTTTAGACCTAGATATTTATTAATGTTTATAATGTCAATTATATATATTTTATTAGTATATACACTAGGAATAAAAGAAACTTTAATTGCAAACTTAGATTTAATAAAATACATAATATTAGCTCCAATGTTAGTATCTGCTTTTATTATAGATTATAAATCACAAATTATTCCCAATAGATTAAATTTAACAATATTTGAAATAGGAATAATTTTCGCATTTTTATATGGATTATCAAATATTGCAATAACTATAAATATGCTATTAGGAATGTGTGCTGGAGCAGGAATATTTTTCCTAATAACACTTTTAGGTGGATTATTTTATAGAAAAGAAGCAATGGGATTTGGCGATGTGAAATTAATGGGAGCATTAGGTTTATATTTTGGATTGTCAAACATAATAATAATAACATTAGTATCATTTTTAATAGGTGCAATATTAAGCATTTTATTATTAATAACTAAAATAAAAAAAACAGACGAATATATACCATTTGGACCATTTATAGTAATTGCTACATTCATAAGTATGTATATACCATTTGAAACAATAAAATTATTTTTAATGCAAATATTTACATTAGGTTTATATAAAGGATAATAAATCTAAAAGGAGGATGGTAAAATGAATTCTAAATTGCAATGGTTAAGAAATAAAATGTCGAGCTTAGATTTGCAAGGAATAATAATATCAAATCCAATTAATATAAAGTATCTAACAAATATAGATGCAGAAGGAACTTTATTATTAACAAGGAAAGAAAACATATACATAACAGATGGAAGATATATAGAACAAGTACATACAATATTAACATTATTTGATGAAATAATTGTTTATGATGTAAAAGATATTTCAAAAGATGATTATGAAAATTTTTTTATGTTCTGCGAGAATGTTGGGTTTGAAGAAAATTATATAACTTATGCACAATATAAAGAGTATATTAGAAAATATAAAATAAATAATTTTGTTGAAACAGAAAATATTATAGAGAAGCAAAGAATGATAAAAGATGAAGAAGAAATTTCAAATATTAGAAAAGCATCAGAAATAACAGATAATTGTTTTTCATATATATTAACATATATAAAACCAGGGATGACAGAAAAACAGATTGCAGATGAAATAGATGAATATTTTAAGCAAAGGACAGAAGGATTAGCTTTTGAAACAATAGTTGCTTCGGGAGAAAATACTTCAAAACCTCATGCAGTTCCAACAGATAGAAAAATTCAAGAAAAAGATATAATAACAATAGATATGGGATGTAAAATAAATGGTTATTGCTCAGATATGACAAGGACATTTTTTGTAGGAGAAGTACCAGAATATGTAAGACCAGTATATAATTTAGTTTTGAAAAATCAAATACAAACAGGTGAAAGCTATAAAGATGGTGCTAGTACAAGACAACTAACAAAATTAGTAGAAAATGATTTTAAATTAAATGGTTATGATTTAATACATAGTATAGGCCATGGTGTAGGATTACAGATACACGAAGCACCATATATTAGTTATAGATCAGATGCAATGTTAAGAGAAAATATGGTAGTAACAAATGAACCAGGAATTTATATACCTGGAAAATTTGGTGTAAGAATAGAAGATACAGCTCAAATAACAAAATTTGGATGTATAAATTTAACAAAATCAGAGAAGAATTATATTATAATATAATTCAAATTAACAATAAAGAGAAAGTTAAAATACAATAGCAACATAAAAATGCTTTAAATGCTTGATTTTTAAGCAAATATATAGTAAAATAGATAGAGTTAAAAAATAAATGAAAAAATGAAAGGAGAATTAATATGGCATCAGTTTATTCAGCAGGAGATTTTAGAAATGGAACAACATTTGAAATGGATGGAAATGTATATAGAATAGTAGAATTTCAACATGTAAAACCAGGAAAGGGTTCAGCTTTTGTAAGAACAAAATTAAAAAATGTTATAACAGGAGCAACATTAGAAAAAACATTTAATCCATCAGATAAATATCCAGCAGCAGAAATTGAAAAAAAGGCAATGCAATATT
>CALXZW010000075.1 GCA_944393345.1 uncultured Clostridia bacterium | reverse complement strand
CTACTACTAGTTGGTTTTATTTTCATAAAACCGGATACAAACGATATTTGTATTTTGGCTAAGTGAAACCAGAATAAAACCGCCTTTTCATACGGGCATTCCTCCCTTTCGCCATAGCGAAATATTTAGTAGTTAGCTTCATTTTCATGAAGCTAGATGCGAACGGTTTAACTAGGTAAAGCCAGAATAAAACCGCTTTTTCACACCATCATTCCTCCTTTATAATTTAAGTGTCAATTTCTAAAACACTAAATATATTATAAATTATATTCAACATTATGTCAAGCACTTTTGATTATTTTTTAAAAATTTACTTGTAATTTTTTTAAATTACTTATATAATGATTCAGTAAAGGAGGAATAGAAAATGTCTTTTATAGATGAAATAAAAAAAAGAGCAAAAAATGATTTAAAAACTATAATACTTCCAGAAGCGGAAGATATTAGAGTATTAAAAGCTACAGAAAAAGTTTTAAAAGAAGAATATGCAAATATAATTCTTTTAGGAGATGAAAAAGAAATATTAGAAAAAGCAAAAAATAATAATATTGATTTGGGAAATGTACAAATTATAAATCCTGAAACTTCAGAAGCTTATGAAAAATACATTGAATTACTATATGAATTAAGAAAAAATAAAGGAATGACATTAGAAAAAGCAAAGGAACTTGTAAAAGATCCAGTATATTATGGAATGCTTATGTTAAAAGATAAAGATACAAAAGCAGATGGTTTAGTATCAGGAGCAATACATTCAACTTCAGATACATTAAGACCAGCTTTACAAATATTAAAAACAGCACCTGATACAAAATTAGTTTCTGCATTTTTCGTAATGGTAGTTCCAGATTGTAAATATGGAGAAAATGGAACATTTATATTTGGGGATGCCGGATTAAACGAGAATCCAGATGAAAATGCACTTGCAGAAATAGCAATATCATCAAGTAAAAGTTTTAGGCAATTAGTAGAGAAAGAGCCTAAAGTAGCAATGCTTTCATATTCTACACATGGAAGTGCAAAATCAGATTTGACACAAAAAGTGATAAGTGCAACAAATCTTGTAAAAGAAAAAGATAAGGAATTAAAAGTAGATGGAGAGTTACAATTAGATGCAGCGATAATTCCAGAAATAGCAAAAATGAAAGCTCCAACAAGTCCAATAAAAGGAGAGGCAAATGTATTAATATTCCCAGACCTAAATGCGGGAAATATAGGATATAAATTAGTACAAAGATTAGGAAAAGCAGAAGCATATGGACCATTATGTCAAGGAATAGCAAGACCAGTAAATGATTTATCAAGAGGATGTAGTAGTGATGATATAGCAGGTGTAGTAGCAATAACAGCAGTTCAAGCACAAGAATAAAGGAGGAAATCTATGAAAATTTTAGTTTTAAATTCAGGTAGTTCTTCTTTAAAATATCAAGTAATTGATATGGAAAATGAAAAAGTTTTAGCTAAAGGTTATTTTGAAAGAATAGGTCAATCTAATTCTTTTTTAACACATAAAGTTAATGGTGAAAAACATAAATTTGAACATCAAGCCAAAAATCATGAAAAGGCAATTGAGTTTGTTTTAAAAAGATTAACAAATGATCATTATGGTGTTATTAAAAGTTTAGATGAATTAAGCGGAATTGGACATAGAATAGTACATGGTGGAGAAAAATTTAAAGATTCCATTATAATAACAGATGAAGTTATACAAGGAATAAAAGATTGTATTGATTTAGCACCATTACATAATCCGGCAGCTATTTTAGGAATTGAGGCTTGCAAGAAGATTGTTCCAAATATGAAAATGGTAGCAGTATTTGATACGGCTTTTCATCAAACTATATCTAAAAATAAATATATATATCCTGTTCCATATAAGTATTATGAAAAATACGGAATAAGAAAATATGGAGCACATGGTACATCACATAAATATGTGGCAAATAGAATTGCAGAAATTCTTGAAAAAGATATAAAAGATTTAAAAATAGTTAATTGCCATTTAGGGCAAGGTGCAAGTGTTTGTGCGATTAAAAATGGTGAGTGTGTAGAAACAAGTATGGGATTAACGCCACTTCGGAGGAATAGTAATGGGAAGTAGAAGTGGAGATTTAGACCCATCTGTAATAACATACATAATGAATAAAGAAAAAATAACACCAGAAAACATGGATTCTATATTAAATAAAGAGTCTGGAGTATATGGAATATCTGGAGTATCTGTAGATTTTAGAGATGTAGAAGCAGAAGCTTTATCAGGAGGAATGCATGCAAAGTTAGCATTAGATATATTTCATCAATCAGTTGCAAGTTATATAGCAAAATGTGCAGTAGCAATGCAAGGGATAGATGTAATTACATTTACAGCAGGTGTTGGTGAAAAAGGACCATTATCTAGAAAAGCAATTTGTGAACAGTTAGAAGTTTTAGGTGTTAAAATAGATGATGAAAAAAATAATGTAAGAGGGGAAGAAGCAGAAATTTCTAGTAATAATTCTAAAGTTAAAGTTTATGTTGTCCCTACAAATGAAGAATTAATGATTGCAAGGGAAACATTAAGGTTAGTAAAATAATAAATAAAAAGGAAGGTTAAAAATGAAAATATTAGTATTAAATTGTGGTAGTTCATCATTAAAATATCAATTAATAAATATGGAAACAGATGAGGTTATGGCATCTGGAAAATATGAAAGAATAGGGGAAAAAGAAGCCTTTATAACACATAAAGTAAATGGAAGAAAAATAGAAATACAAAATTCAGTATATAATCATACAGAAGCGATAGATTTTACATTAAAACAATTAACAAATCCTGAATATAAAGTAATAGATAGTCTAAATGAGATAGATGCAATAGGTCATAGAGTTGTTCATGGTGGAGAATATTTTAAAGATTCAGCAGTTATAGATGATGAAGTAATGGAAAATATAGAAAAATGTGGTGAGTTTGCACCACTACATAATCCAGCAGCGGTTTTAGGAATGAAGGCTTGTAAAAAAGTTATGCCTGGAAAACCAATGGTAGCTGTATTTGATACTACATTTCATCAAACAATGCCAAAAAATAGATATATTTATCCAATACCATATGAATATTATAAAAAATATGGTGTAAGAAAATATGGAGCACATGGTACATCACATATGTATGTATCACAAAGATTGGCTGAAATAGAAAACAAAAAGGTTGAAGATTTAAAAATTGTATCTTGCCATTTAGGTCAAGGTTCAAGCATATGCGCTATAAAGGATGGAAAATCATTAGATACAAGTATGGGATTAACACCTCTTGGAGGTATACCTATGGTAACAAGAAGTGGTGATTTGGATCCTTCAATAGTACTATATTTAATGAAAAAAGAAAATTTAACACCAAGCCAAATGGAAGATGTCTTAAATAAAAAATCAGGAATTTCAGGAATATCAGAATTAGCACCAGATTTTAGAGTAATAGAAAATGCATCAAATGAAGAAAATGACAATGCTAAAATAGCAATAGATAATTTTAACTATTCAATTGCAAGTTATATTGCTAAATATGCTGTTGCAATGAATGGTATTGACTATATAATATTTACAGGTGGAATTGGTGAAAATCAAATAAATATAAGAAAAGGAATTTGTAATTATTTAAAATTTATGGGAATAAATATAGATGAAAACGAAAATAATGTAAGAGGTGAGGAAAAAGTAATTTCTAAACCAGATTCTAATGTTAAAGTTTATATTATTCCAACAAATGAAGAATTAATGATTGCAAAAGAAACAATGGAGAAAATAAAATAGAAAAAACGAAGAAGCACAATAGGTTTTTAGACCATATTGTGCTTCTTCGTTTAGCTGTTAACGATATCGTACTTTGAGATTCCGACTTTTTCTGCTTCTCTTTCAATTGATTGACGAAGCAATGATATCAGGATAGCATCTTCCTCGTAGGAAACATGCCATAGCTTGTTATTTTCGCTGGATGCGAAAATAACATTGCTAAATAGTTCCTGCAAGGGAGTTAAATCCATCGGTTTAGGAAACCGATATGGAACGATAACGCGTGCCATTATATGCACCTCCAAAAATTTATTAATAATAATATATCACATTATTAAAGTTATGTCAACAAGTAAAATGTTTTTTTAGTATTCTACAAAATAAAACAATTAAAATAAAATTATACAAAAATTTTTATATACAAAATTATAATAATAAAAATATAGGAAACAATATAATTGGAGAGTGATAAAATGGAATCATTATGGTTAAAAGAAAATCAGATAGAAAGATTTCCTGAATTAGAAGAAGATATAGAGACTGATATTTGTATAATAGGAGCAGGAATTTTTGGAATATCTACAGCATATTATTTAACTAAAAGAAATTATAAAGTTGTAGTGATAGAAAGAGAAAAAATAGCAAGTAAAGTTACAGGACATACAACTGCTAAAATAACAAGTCAACATGGATTAATATATCACTATTTATTGAAACAATATGGTATAGAATTCGCTAAAAAATATTTTCAGGCAAATGAAGAAAGTATTAACGAAATAGAAAGAATAATTATAGAAAATAAAATTGAGTGTGATTTTAAAAGAGAAATTAATAATATATATACTGTAAATTCATCAGAAATTTCAAAAATAGAAGAAGAACTAGAAGCATTAAAAGTGATTAATCCAAATGCTAAGAAGATAAAAGAATCACCATTACCTTTTGATATAGTGGCAGGTATTGAATTTCCTAACCAAGCTAATTTCAATCCTATAAAATATATACGAGGATTAGTAAAAGAGATAATAAAAAAAGGTGGAAGAATTTATGAAAATACAACTTGTTATGAAATAAAAAGAGATAAAGAGGGATATATTTGTTATACGAAAAATAATAAAGTTAGAGCTAAAAAAATAGTTCTTGCAACACATTATCCATTTATAAATATACCAGGAATGTTCTTTTCAAAAATGTATCAAAGTTCATCTTATGTAATAGGAATTGATACAAAAACAGACCTATTTCCAGGAATGTATATAAATATTCAGGCACCGATATATTCTTTTAGAATAGCCAAAGATGACAAGAATGATATATTATTATTAGGGGGCTTAGATCACAAAACAGGAGAAAATATTTCTTATGAAAATAGCTATGGAAAGTTAGAAGAACAAGCAAAAAAATGGTATCCAAAAGCAGAAATTAAATATCATTGGAGTACAAGAGATTGTATAACACTAGACAAAATACCATATATAGGAGAATTTTCAAATATAATGCCTAACGTATATGTAGGAACAGGTTTTAATAAATGGGGAATGACATCTTCGAATTTAGCCGCTAGGATTATAACAGATAAAATATCTCAAAATGAAAATCAATATGAAGAGATATTTAAAGCAACAAGAGTTAATCCAATTATAAACAAAGATGAAGTCAAAAATATGGTAATGCAAACAACAAAATCTATGATAGTAGAAAGAATAAAAACAGAGGATGAAGATATCGAAAGAATAAAAAAGGATTCTGGAAAAATTATTGAAGTAAATGGTAAAAAAATTGGAGTATATAAAGATTATGAAGGAATATTGCATTGTGTAAAACCAATATGTACACATCTTGGTTGTGTTTTAAGTTGGAATGATGCAGATAAAACTTGGGACTGTCCTTGTCATGCTTCTAGATTTGATTATGATGGTAAAAATATATATAATCCAGGACTTAAAGATTTGGAAAAAGTAGAATTATAAATAAAATTATAGAAATAAAAATTTTTCTTATAAATCTATTGCAAAATCAAATAAATATGATATAATATTTGCAAATTAAATTTAAAAACAAAAATAAGAACAACATAGATAGGAAATATCTTAATAAGAGAGCCAAAGGTAGCTGAAAATTTGGTAAGTAAAAACTATTTATTATCATCTTATTGTTGCTAATTTGAAATAAAAAGTAAAAATAGCCGTAAATCTGCGTTAAAGATTTAAGAGAGTAATTAATATTAAATTACTAATATAGGTGGTACCGCGGAAATTATAAATCTTTTCGTCCTAAATAAAGGATGAAAGGATTTTTTTGTTAGCAATAAATAGAAGGAGGAATTTTTATGTATAAGAAAGTTGAACTTACAAATGGTTTTGTAGGAATGGAAAAAAGAATTGCAGAAAGATGGAAAGAAAAAGACATAATTAAAAAGAATTTTGCAATGAATGAAGGAAAAAGATATTTTACATTTTATGATGGTCCGCCAACAGCAAATGGAAAACCACATGTAGGACATAT
>CALXZW010000074.1 GCA_944393345.1 uncultured Clostridia bacterium | reverse complement strand
TTTAACTATTTTGTTTTTTCTTTGGAATAAGATTTAGAATAAATAGTTCTATATAAATTACAAATATTACAATCATTGCACAAACAAATTCTATTAGTAAAAATCAAATTTAAAGTATTTATAAACTCATCTATGCAATTATCTATTAAATGTATATATATTTTTTGAGGAAGTAAATTTAATAGTGAATTTAGAGTATAATCATTTGAAGAAAAAGTTATATCACTAAGATATTTAACTTTAAATATATCATCAGAAAGATTAATAACATTTTTATTTTCATCTAATAATATTGAATTAGAATTAGAGTATATTAAATGAACTGTAGTGCATTTAGAATTTTCAGAATTTATATATAATTTTAATAATGATATAAATTCAAAATATTCCTTTTCTATTATAAAACTATTAACAGCTTGATTTACTATTTCATCTAAAATTTTAAAATATGATTGCAATCTAAAATTTATAAATCCAGTTAAAACAATACTTTTTTTATTGAGTAAGTAGGAATAAAAACTTTCATAAATACATTTAAATTTTTTATCAAACTCCTCAGAAAAGTCTATACAATTTATGTCAAAACAATTTTGTAGAATTTTATATTTTTCTTTAGAATTAAAATAAAAATAATTTTGATTAATAAGTTTTTTAAAGAAATTTTCTTCTAATTCATCAATAATTAAAAAAGATAATAAAGAACAAATTTTATCAAGAAAAATATTGTTATCAAGCCCAGTATAATGAATAATTATATTCTTATAGAATTTGAATTTTTTGCAAGAAAAATAAACATTATCTAATTCTAAAGATTTTAATTCATTTAGTAGATATGTTAACAATTCTGGATCATTAGTTTTTATACATAAAGATTTCATGCAAAAAATTCCCCTTTCTAGAATTAATAAAGTTTTTAAACTTCTAATAGTATCTACTAAATTTTTAAACTTATACATTATAATATGAAATAAATATAAATAAGTGCTAAAAAAGACTTATTTAAAACCAAATAAGTCTTTAAAAATTTAACTAACTATATATATGATAATCAATATCAGGGAATACACAATCTTTTTTAGAAATATCTTTTAAAAATTCTTCATCAATTTCATCATTTTTAATTTGATAATAAAGTTTGGTAAAACGCCCAATATGATCTTTTATTCTTTTTTTAGCATAATCTACCATAGTTCCATTTGTAATAATAAATAACCAGTCACTACTTTGAGCAAGTAAAAGTTCTCTAGCACATTGATTTAAAGCTTTTTTTAGTAGACCTTTAGCATTAGGAAACAAATATGCTAATTCACACATTCTATCACCTGCTACATGAAGATGTCTATGGACATAATCATTTGAAGGATTAAGCCATACTTCACTATAACCATTAGCACCCCAACTTGAACGACAAGGAGAAGAAACTTGCATGTTTGGATATTTATCTATAAATTCAGAAGGAGTTATCAACTCGAAATTACATTCATCATAATAAATTTTTTTAAATAATATGTATAACCAATAAGGTCCTTCATACCACCAATGTCCATAAAGTTCAGCATCATAAGGACATAATATAAATGGGGGAGTATCCATATATTGTGATAAATTTTCTATTTGAGCAGTTCTACAATCTAAAAAGTGTCCTGCTTGCTTTTCTGCAGAATCTTTTGCCCATTGAACATTGTAATAATCTTTAAAATCTGATTTTCCTGTAATTCTATAATATTTAATCCCAGTATGAACTCTAACGCCGTTGTGTGCAATATATGGTTTTATATATTCGTAATCAGCATCATAACCAATATCACGATAAAATTCACGATAATTGAAATCACCAGGATATCCATTAATTGAACTCCATACTTGTCTTGAAGATTCAATATCACGTCCAAAAGCAATAACACCTTCTGGAGAAACAATTGGTGCAAAAGTACCATATATAGGTGTTGGATCAGCATATAAAATACCATGTGATTCTGTAATTATATAATCTATACCAAATTCTTTTAAATATTTATCTGCTTCTGGAACATAGCCACATTCAGGAAGCCAAATTCCACGAGGTTTTTTACCAAAATATCTTTCATATGTTTGGACACCAACTGCAATTTGTGCTTTAACAGTTTTTTCATTAACATATAATATTGGAAAATATCCATGTGTTGCTCCACATGTTATAATTTCTAAAACTCCAATATCTTGAAAATGTTTAAAAGCTTCTATTAAATTACAATTAAAAACATCTCTAAATAGATGTAAATCATTAGAATATCTATCGAAATAGTATTTAGATAATTCATTTAATCTAGCATCACCAGCAGTTCTTATAATTTCTTTTTTTGATAATTCTATTAATTTTTTTAAATATTTAATATATTTTCTTTGAAGTAATTTATTATCTAGCATTGAAAGTAGAGGAGGAGTCATAGACATTGTAATTCTAAAATTAACTCCTTCATCAACTAATTTTTGAAAATTAGTTAATAGTGGTATATATGTTTCTGAAATAGCTTCATATAACCATGATTCTTCTAAATAGTCATCACTTTCAGGGTGATGTATAAATGGAAGGTGAGCATGTAATATAAAACTAACATATCCTTTTTTTTGCATAATTATTAATTCTCCTTTGCATTTGTAAATAATTCCCAATATGGTACTAAACAATAAATTAATGAGACTTTTAACTGCTATTGCCTCATTAATTTTTATATAAATATTATTTGAATTTAGAAGAAAGACTTCCAGAAGAAGGATTTCCAGAAGATGGATTAGATAAGTTATAAAATTCTTCTATATTTTCATTTTGATAAATTGCTTTATATAAATCATAAATATTATAAATTTTTCCCATATTTCTAATAAAAGAAATATTAGAATAATTAGAAATAGACTTAGCAGAAATATTTCCGGATTTTACATTTCTAAAATAAACCATTTTTTGTTCTCTATTAAATAAAATTTTATCATTTGGTGATTCAATTTTATTTGAAGTAGAAATGTAAATATAATCTGTATTCAAGTTCTCATTTTTTATAATAGGTCTTCTACCTAATTCAACTCTATAATCGCATTTGCTATCTGCGATATGTAAATACCAACTATTGGCAAAATCATTAATTTCTACTTCGAAACTATAATGTAAAGTATCGTTATAAACTTTCAGAATAGGTTTAGTTGTTTCAAAAAAATTATCTCCATATTGTTTTTTATAATTTTCTCTATCTTCATCAGATATATCCCAATAAATAAATAAAGTTCTAGGAGTTTGAGCCAAAACTTTAACAATTGTTTGATTATATCTATAAGGCAAATCATAATATTCTAAAATTTCAGATTTTTTTAAAGAACTTTTTTTGTTTTTGCTACTTGATTTTGCTGTAATATTTTTTTTACTAGAAACCTTTTTAATTGAAATTTTAGTAGTTTTTTCAGTTTTCGAAGAAGTAGCTTTTGAAGATTTTTTACGAGAAACAGAGGAATTCTTTTCTTCTTTTTCTGTAATTAATTCAATATTTTTTGTTTTAGATTTATTATTAGTGCTTTTTTGTTTTTCTTTCTTTGATAAATCTTTTTTTGCAATTTTAGTACTTTTTTTCTCTACATTTTCTTTCTTATTTTCTAACTTTTCTTGTTCTTTTGTTTTCCTTGGCATTATTAATCCTCCTATGTTATCTCTTACTTTCATATATATTATAATAAATGAAAAATAAATTCAAGTAAAAACAAGAAAATTTTTGAAAATATTGAAAAAATATTTAAGGAGTAGTATTATACAAATGAGGAGGGCAAAAAATGGATAAAATAGATTTTTTAGCAACAGATGGTTTTTTATTAAATGGATTTTTATATAAAAGCAAAAGTAGGACGAAGAATGTAATATTAGCAGTTCACGGAATGAGTAGTAATTGCTTTAAAAATAGAGATGAAGTTATTGCTAAATTTGCTAATGAAAATGATATTGATTATTTTGGATTTAATAACAGGGGAAGTGAACTTGTAAGATACATAAAAAAACATAATAATGATAAAAAAATAAAACAACTGGCAGGAACATCTTATGAAGATGTTTTAGAAGGATATAATGATATAGTTGGAGCTATTGAAAAATTAAAAGATTTAGGTTATGAAAATATATACTTACAAGGCCATAGTTTAGGTTCAACAAAAGTAGTATATACATATAATAAATTAAAAAAAGAAAATAATGAAAATCAGAAAATTATAAAAGGAATAATACTGTTATCACTTGTGGATATCCCAGCTACAATAAAGGTATATCTTAAGGAAAATTATGAAAGATATATCAAATTAGCAGAAGATGAAGAAAAATCCGGAAATGAAAGTAATCTTATGCCGTTAAATTCATTTATTCATCCAATAAGTGTAAAAACTTTTTTAAGATATGCTAAAAATAATAGAGAAATAAATTTTGCAAGTTATGAAAATGATAAAGAATTAAAAGTATTAAATAATATTGATAAGCCGCTATTTATGAGATGGGGAAATGATAATGAAATGATATTGCAAAAAAAAAAAAAAATAAATAAAATATTAAATAAAAAAATAAAAAATAATAAAAAAGATATAGCATATATAGATGGTGCAGATCATGGATATACTGGAAAAGAAGAAATGCTAGCAAATCAAATAATTAATTTTATAAAAAATATATAAGGAGAAAAATTTATGCCAAATATTTTTGATTACTTAAAATGGCGAGATATAGAGATACCAAAAGTAGAATTTAATGAAGTAGATAATTTAATTTTATCAAGACTTGCATATTTTCCATTTGATGGATTAATTAAAGATGATGAAAAAATTACAATAAAAGAATGTTTTTTCAGATATCAAACAATAGGAACATCAGGAAGAATATTGCAAAAAGAAGATATAGATTTATTTCCAATGCTTGCAAATAGTAAAAGATTTGGCCAATTATATATTACCAAATTTATAAATAAGATAGATATAGAACAAGAAAAACAATTTTCTGCTATAACAATAATATTACCTGATGACACTATATATGTTGCATATAGAGGAACAGATACAACAATTATAGGATGGAAAGAAGACTTGTATATGAGTTTTTGCGATTTAGTACCATCTCAAGTAGATGCTGTTTCGTATTTAGAATATATATCAAAGAAATTCAAAAAATTAATAAGAGTTGGAGGACATTCAAAGGGAGGGAACTTAGCGGTATATGCTTCGGCATTTAGTTCTAAAAAGATTCAAGATAAAATTATAAATATTTATAATAATGATGGACCAGGATTTCAAGAAAGAGTAATAGAAAGTGAAGGGTATAGAAATATAATAAGTAAAGTGCATACATATATTCCTCAAACTTCAATAATTGGTAGATTATTAAACCATAAAGAAAAAACAACAATATTAAAAAGTACACAAACAGGAATAATGCAACATGATTTATATTCTTGGCAAGTATTAGGTGATAAATTTATAGAAGCAGAGTTAACACCTTCTAGTGAATTGATAGATCAAACAATTACTAAATGGTTAGTTGAAGTTGATTCTAATCAAAGAAAAATATTCATAGATACTTTATTTGAAATATTAAATTCTAAAAAAGTGATAACTTTTAATGAAATAGGAAATCAATGGTTTAAAAATGCAAAAACGATTCTTAAAACATATAGTAATTTAGATAAAGAAACTAAAAAAATGATGATAAAAACATTTAATGAATTATTAAAAATTGGAAAAGACAACATAAAACTAAGGATAATGCCTTGACATAATTGGATTTGAAAGATATAATACAGTAAAAGCACTTTTGGAGGTAATGTGACTAATGCAAGAGCAAAATGTATTTTTTACAACAAATAAATATCAAAATTCAACAGATGAAGAAATAGTTGCACAAATTAAATCGGGAGATGAAAAAGCATTAAGTTATATACTAGATAAATACAAAGAATTAGTTAATATGAAAGTTGGAAAATACTTTTTAATTGGTGCAGAAAGAGAAGATATTGTTCAAGAAGGAATGATAGGTTTATATAAAGCAATTAAAAATTTTGTACCGGATAAGCAAAATAGTTTTAAATCTTTTGCAAATATTTGTATAGAAAGACAATTAATTACTGCAATAAAAACCTCTAATCGTCAAAAACATCTTCCATTAAATTCATATTTGTCTTTAAATATATCAGCATATGATAACAATGAAGAAGATGGAGCAGAATTAATAGATACATTTGATGGAAATACAGCAGAAGATCCACTTGAAACAGTAATGAAAAAAGAATACTATGAGCAAATGCAAAATAATATAGAAAAATCATTAAGTAAATTTGAAAAACAAGTT
>CALXZW010000073.1 GCA_944393345.1 uncultured Clostridia bacterium | reverse complement strand
ATATTGTTTAGGAGAAATTGTACATAATAAAGAAGTTGTAAAAAAATTAGAACAAAAAGGAATGAAATTTATAGAAAAATTAGAAGAAGCAGAAAAAAATACAAATGTTATAATAAGGGCACACGGTGTACCTAAAGAAATTTATGAAAATGCTGATGAAAAAAAAATAAATCTAATAGATTTAACATGTACAAAAGTATTAAATATTCATAAAATAGTAGAAGAATATAATGAAAGAGGATATTTTATAGTTTTGTGTGGAAGTAAGAATCATCCAGAGAACATAGGAACTATTAGTTATTGTCCTAATAATAATTTTATTTTAGAAAATGAGAAACAGATTGAATTTTTATTAAATTATATACAAGAAAATAAAATAAGAAAAATATTGTTAATAGCTCAAACTACATATAGTACGGAAAAATTTATAATTATAGAAAAAGAATTGAAAGAAAATATAGGTGAAAATATTGAATTAATAACAAAAAATACAATTTGCATGGCAACACAACTAAGGCAAGAAGAAACAAAAGAAATATTACAAAAAGTTGAATATATGATAATAATTGGAGGAAAAAACAGTTCAAATACTAAAAAATTGTTTGATATATCTCAAAAATATTGTAAACAAAGTATATGTATAGAAAATTCAAAAGAACTAGATGAAAATGAATTGAAACAATATAAAAATATTGGAATTATGGCAGGAGCATCAACTCCAAAAGAAAGTATCGAAGAAGTGTTAAAAAAGATAGAGGAATAATCTCTATCTTTTAATATGTCTAGTGTAAGTTTGAAGAACCTTGTTTTAATGTAACTTTAATTATTGTTCCTTCTGGTACAGGTTCATCTTTTGAATAATCTTGAGTAATTACTGTTCCAGAACCTTCAACAGAAATATTTAAGTTTTTTGATTTTAAAGTATTCAAAGCTTGTGTATAGTTCATTCCTTTTAAATCAGGAACAGAAACAGAAGTAGAAACTGTATTATTTTCTCCATATAATATAATGATTGAATTTTTTGGTAATTCAGCACCTGGCTTTGGGTTTTGATCTTGCACCAAAACATTATTTTTATCTCCATCAGTATAAGTTTTTACCGTAAATCCTTGTTCTTTTAAAATTTTTTCGGCTTCTGAAATAGTTTTATTTCTAATGTCAGGTACTACTATCAAATTATTTTGGTTAGTACTATTAGTTGCATCAGAACTAGAAGGAACACCAAGATAAGGTAAAATTTCTGATAACATTTGTGAAACTACAGGAGCAGCAACAGTACCACCTTGATTTTTTTCTTTTGGAGGATCATATAATGTAAGTAGTAATACTACTTGAGTATTTTCTACTGGTGAAATTGCTACATAAGAAGCAACATATCCAGCTTCCCAATTAGTATAAATTGGTTCAGATGTACCAGTTTTTCCTCCGATACTATATCCTGTAACCGCAGCGTGTCTTCCAGATCCAACAGTTGCAACAGCTTCCATCATTCCCTTTACTTGTTCAGCAGTTTCCTTAGAAACAACTTGACGTACCTGTTTTACAGGTATTTCGGTAACAGCTCCAGTTTCTGTATTAGTAATTTGTTTTACAATTCTAGGTTGCATTAAAACTCCATCATTTGCAATACTTGCTATAGCAGTAATCATTTGTAGAGGAGTAATATTAAGTCTTTGACCAAAAGACATTGTTGCAAGTTCAACCTCATGAACGTCCTCTAATTTTTGGAATATGCTGGATTGTTCACCATAAAGTCCGGAATTAGTAGACTCAAATAACCCAAAAGCACTATAATATTTATAAAGTGTAGGGGCAGTTATTCTTGCACCTAGTTTCATAAAAGCAGGATTACAAGAGTTACAAAGCGCATCAGTTAATGTTTGAGAACCATGAGGAGTAGGGCTCCAACATTTTATTCTAAGTGGTTCTGAACGAGAAGCATCCTCAAATTCTTCATATCCATTACAGAAAAAATCACCTTCCTTATTAGGAGTTGTGATGTTTTCTTCTAATGCAACAGCAGATGTAATAACTTTAAAAACAGATCCAGGTTCATAAGTATCAGCAACAGATTTGTTTGACCACATTCTATACAAACTTTCATTTTTTTCTTCTTGAGAAAGCGAATCGTAGGTTTCAGCTAAAACAGAATTTGGAGTATGTGGATCATTTAAATTATAATCGGGATAAGTAGCCATAGCTAAAATATCTCCGTTTTTAGGATTCATAACAATGACATTTCCACCTTTATTACATCCTATATCTTCAACAGCTTGTTTCAAATACTTTTCAACAATAGTTTGAATTTTAAGATCAATAGTTAAAGTTAAATCACTTCCATTTTCTGCTGAAATATAAGTTTCTTCAGAATTTGGAATTTCTTGCTGACTACCATCCTTAGAACTAACAATTTTTCCTGGAGTACCAGTTAAAACAGAATTCCATTTTGATTCTATTCCACTTAAACCTTGGTTTTCCGTGCCGCAAAATCCTATAACTTGTGATGCAACATTATTATATGGATAAGATCTTTTGAAATCTTCATCTATATTTATTCCAGCAGAGATATCATTATCTTTCATCCATTTTTTTAATTCATCAACTTTATCTTTCTCAACTTTTTTTATGATAGTTTCAACAGAAGAAGTGCTATTTACTTTTTTAAAAGTCTCGTTATAATCTAGAGCAAATATTTCTGATAATCCTTTAGCAACTTTTTCTTTAAGTTGTTTAGTTTCTTCATCATTTTTACCTTTTATTTTAGAAGGATTAATTGTAATAGTATCAACCTGAGAATTAATTGCTAAAGCTTCTCCAGTAGAATCATAGATATTTCCACGTTTGGGACTAATAATTTGATTTATAGCTTGTTGATTATATGCCTTTTCTTTTAATTCACTCCCTTGGACAAATTGTAAAAATCCAATTCTACAAATTAAAAGAGCAAAAATTAAAATTGTAACAAAAAATGTAAGTTTCAATTTTTTGGAATATATAAAATTTTTGGCTTCAAAGTTTGTATTGATTTTTATTAAATTTGAATTAGGTGAATTTTTATCTATATGTAATTTTTTGTTTAATTTATTATTTTCATTTTTTTTACTTTTTTCATTCATAATATCGCCTCTTTAGTTAAAAATTATAAAGATATTTTACATTAAAATTACCCAAAAATCAATAAAAAACAAATAAAACTTGTAAAACAATCTAAAATGAAATATAATGTATAAAAATATGTTAAAAATGAGGTAAAGGATGGAAAATATATTACAAGAAACAATAAGTATAATGAAAAAATACAATATAAAAGCCAATAAAGCGTTAGGACAGAATTTTTTAATCAATGCAAATGTAATAGAAAATATTGTAGAATCAAGTAACATAAAAAGAGAGGATTTAGTAATTGAAATAGGTCCAGGATTAGGAACTTTAACTAAATATTTACTTGAAAAAGCAGGTAGAGTAATTTGTGTTGAATTAGACAAAAGAATGATTGAGATTTTAAAAGATAGATTTAAAAATTTTGATAAATTAGAAATATTAAATCAAGATATATTAGAAGTTAATTTAAATGAATTAATAAACAAAGAAAAAGAAAAATATAACTTGCAAAATGTAAAAGTAGTAGCAAATCTTCCATATTATATAACAACACCAATTATAATGATGTTATTAGAACAAGAGTTAAATTTAGATAGTATAACAGTTATGATTCAAAAAGAAGTGGCAGATAGATTAATAGCTATACCAGGTAAAAAAAATACAGGAGCAATTACATATACTATATATTATTATGCAGAAACTGAAGAAATTTTAGAAGTACCTAATAGCTCATTTATACCAGCACCTGAGGTAACTTCTAAAGTTATAAAATTAAAATTAAGAAAAGAAAAACCTATACAAGTAAAAAATGAAGAATTAATGTTTAAAATAATTAAATTAGCATTTTCACAAAGAAGAAAAACTTTAGTGAATAGCTTAGTTAATTCTAAAATATTTTCAAGCAAAGAAGAAGCAGAAAAAATTTTAAAGGAAATAAAATTAGATAAGAATATAAGAGCGGAAAAACTTTCTTTACAAGATTTTGCTAGTATTGCAAATTGTATAAGCAAGAGTTGAATTTTAAAATAATATTTGTAAATTGACTGAAAAGTATTTTAATATAGTCTAATATATGTTATAATTATAAATAAGTCTATAATTAAGGAGAAAAATATGAATCAAATTTTAATAACAAAAAAATTGTATGTAACTCCAGAATTAAAAAGAAAAAAGAAAGCATATAAAATAGAATTTTTCTTATCTGTTTTTTTATTTTTAACATTAACATCTGCATATATTTATGCAGAGTATGATAGAAATAAAAGTGAAGAGGTTTCTCAAGAAATCTTGGCAGATATAGATGAACAAGAAAAAGATAATACAATAGCAGATAGTGATGCATTAGTAATAGTTTTAGATGATGTTGAGCAAACCGAAGAGTTAAACAAAGAAGAACCAGTAGAAGTAAAACTGGAAATACAAATTGCACCAGGAGGTTTTAGATATACAACAATTGCAACAATAAATATCCCTAAAATTGGTGTTACATATCCTATATTAGATGGCGAGACAGATTCTGTAGAAGAAACTGAAGCTCTATTAAAAATATCACCTACAAAATTTTGGGGAGCAGATCCAAATGAGGTTGGAAATTTTTGTATAACAGGGCACAATTATAGAAATTCAAGATTTTTTAGCAAAGTACCTACATTAGTAAATGGGGATATTATAGAAATAACAAATTTATCTACAGGAAATACAATGAGTTATTCTGTGTATGATAAATTTGAAGTAGACCCTACAGATACAAGTTGTACATCACAACATACAAATGGACAAAAAGAAATCACATTAATAACCTGTACCAATGATAGTAAAAGAAGAGTTATAGTAAAAGCAAGGGAAATTTAAAAAGGTTATAGATATGAAAAAAAAAGAATTAGAAATTGATAAAAAAATTTTAAATGAATTTATAAAAAATTTGCAGGATAAAGAAAAAATTATAGAATTATGCAATAATTTACAAATCAAAGACTCGGAAAATCTTAGTATAGAAGAATTATATTATTGTATTATAGAAAAAGTAGAAAAAAACAGTGATGTTTTAGAATATTTTAAGAAATTAGCAGAAGAAGATAATAAATTAAAAGAATTATTTCCGTATTTTAAAGATACTAAAAATATAAGATTCTTTATAGATAATAAAGAAAAATATAATTTAAAATATGAAGATATAGAAAAAATGCAAATAGAATTAAAAAAAAGATATGAGAAAAAAAGAAAAGCTATTTTTACGGTAAACATTAAATATCCAGGAATATGGATATTTATTATGGTTTTAAGTTTAATCTCATTTCACATAATATATTCAATGCCATACTTTGTTACACAAATAACTGATTCAGCAATTATAGTTGAAGCTAAAGTATTAGAAGAAAAAAGGGAAATATCAGGACTTAGAGGAGGCGGAGTTCATACAAAAGTAAAATATGAATACTATGTTGATGGCAAGAGATATATAAATAGTGATATATGGACTGTTTATGGAATTGAAGATAATGTTAATTTAAGAGACTACAAAGTAATAGAAATTTATTATTTCAAAAATAATCCACAAAAGTCTTATATATATAACTTTAGCAAATTTATATTTATTTATTTAATTATAGTTGAAATACTCTTTTTAATTTCAATAATATCTTATATAAGAAAGAAAAAGTAAACAAAAATTAAATCCTTTCATACAATAGTACAGAAAACTATAAATGGGAGGATTATTTTTATGGCTAAGATATTAGTTTTTAATAATGATACGGATAGGATGGAAACATATTATAGAGGAGAAGCAGAACCTATGCCATATAATACAAATGGAACATTAAAAGTAAGAGAATTTAGGGGAGCAAGTAAAAGTAATATATTATGGACAACAAAGAGAACAATGCAAAGTTGGAATAGTCAGAGATATATTTATGGAAAACCAATTCCAGTAGGATTTGCATTTAAAAGACCTTATGAAGGAGGTCATGGAAATCAAAGTCATGACTGAATACATACAGTTGAATATATAAAAAATTGTAATAGAAGATAGATATAATTTGTGTTTTTAGAGGTGATTTTTAAGTATTAGCGAGTGTAAATGCTAATACTTATTTTTTAAAAAAAATTTCTAATAATTGGATGTAAACTAATTGACAAAAGAACAAAAGTTTGATAATATGTAACAAAAAAATGAGATGATTTTAACTATTAAAAATTTCAATAAAAGGAGGAATTTTATTTGAATAATAATACAATTGATGATAATTTAATTGGAAATGAAA
>CALXZW010000072.1 GCA_944393345.1 uncultured Clostridia bacterium | reverse complement strand
TTTAAGATAAAAAACTACCAAATTACTTTATATGAAAATATAGAGTAATTTTTTTATTTATGATATAATGCTACAAAAAGTAATTTGTTGAGGAGATGTATATTTTATGAGTAAAGAAAAAATATTTAGAATTTTAACACTTATATTTATGATTATAACTTTTATAGGTGCAGGATATGTATTATTTAATAAAGGACAAGTGAATGCTGGATATGCTGTAATTCCAAGTCTATTTTGTGCTATATTTTCACAGTTAGCCATTTACGAGAAATTTAAAAAAGATAAAACCTAATAGTAATTTAATATAGGAGAAATTTATGGAATATCAATATTTAAGTAATGTTAAAGATATAATTAATTGTATAAATTCTGTTTTTCTGATTATATAGTACCAATTTATATGACAGAAAATAAATTAGATAAATTTTTTCAAGAGAGTGGTATAGATCGTTCTCTATCCTTAGTTTCATACTCTCAAAATAATATAACTGGATTAATTCTGAACTCACAAGGATTTATTAATAATGAAAAAAATATTTTTCTTGCTGGAACTGATGTTGTTCCTGAGTATAGAAAACGAGGTATTTTTACTAATTTATATAAGTTCAATGAAGAAAACCTATGTAAGAACAAATATCAAAAATATTATTTAAAAGTGTTGCAACAAAATAAAACTGCAATAGATTTGTACAAAAAAAATGGATTTTCCATTTCAAGAGAAATTTCTGTTATGAAATGTTTAAATCCCATACAAACATCTAATAATAATGACATAAAAATAGTACCACCATTTTCCGAATTTGATTATTCTGATATAAAACATTGTTTACTTATTAAACCTTCTTTTGAACATTCTGAATATATATTGAGAAAATATGAGGAAAAATACAATGTGGCTATAATACTGTATAAAAATAAAATTTCTGCTTTTTGTGTTTTTTCATTAGATAATGGTAATTTGATACAATTAGGTTATAATAATATTTATGATTTAAAGAAAATTTTAATATTTTTAACTAATAAATATAACAATATAATTGCTAAGAATATAGACAATAAATATATAGATTTAATAGAAATGTTATCTTCTATTGGATTTATTGAGATTTTTAGGCAATATGAAATGATAAAAGATATTCAATTATAATATAAAATAAATATAAATATAGTATGATGCAGTAAATGTATTAGATAAAATTTTAATAATATAAAAAGTATATTAATATTTATAAAAAAGTGATATAATGTTGTTGAACTATTTTAAAAAATATTATTTAGAATATAAAAAATGTAAATAAGGTAGGGGAATAATGAAAAAGATATATATTATATTAACACATACAGGAACAACATTATCAAAAATAATTAAGAGTTATACAAAAGATGAATTTTCTCATGTATCTATTGCATTAGATAGTGAATTAAAAGAAATGTATAGTTTTGGAAGATTAAATGCGTATAATCCTTTTTGGGGTGGATTTGTTCATGAAGGAATTAATTTTGGAACTTTTAAAAGGTTTAGAAAAACTCAATGTCAAATTTATTCTTTAAACATCACAGAAGAACAATATGATAATGCAAAAAGAATAATAGAATATATAAAAAATTCTAAACAATTACATAATTTTAACTTTATTGGACTAGTTGCAGTTGGTTTTAATAAAAGAATTAAATTTAAAAAATCATTTTATTGTGCAGAATTTGTAAAATATGTTCTTGATAAATCAAATATAGAAAATAATTTACCAGAAATGATAAAGCCAGAGAATTTTAAAAATATGCAAGGTTTAAATAAAATATATGAAGGATTATTAAGAAAATATAAAACACCAAGAAGTTCTATAATTGAAAGGATAAGTGAAAATATATTGACATGCTCTAAAAGAAAAGAAATAATCCGATAGTAATATAATAAAAAATAATTAACAATAACTTTATGAAATTACTTTATACAAAAGTATAGAGTAATTTTTATTTTTATGATATTATAATAGCAGTTATAATTTTAAATACATAAAATAATATGTAACAATTTATATAGAAAGAAGATGAAATAATTGTTTTCAAATATAGGAGATTATGAGCCATGTGGAATATTTACAAAAGGACATTTTATATTATTTACATTTACACTAATTTGTATTTTTATTGCACTAAAATATACTTCTAATAAAAATAGAGAAGAAGTACATAAAATTATAAAGCTAATAACAATTATTATGTGTATATGTGAAATATTAAAAATCATTTATAATATAATGCAAAATTCAATTTATGCTGTTAATACCTACATGCCATTATATTATTGTAGTATGTTATTGTATGCGGGTTTATTAAGTTCATTTGGAAAAGGAAAATTTAAAAGAGTTGGAGATGTTTCTTTAGCAAGTGGTGCTATTATAGGTGGAGCGGTATTTATAATATATCCATCTACTTCATTACCAATGTATCCTGCTTTTCATATCCTAAGTATACATAGTTTCATATTTCATGGTGCAATGATATATTTAGGAATGCTAATAAATAAAACAAGATATATAGAATTAGAAAAAGAAGATATTAAATATTTTGCAAGTTTAATAGGCATAATGAGTATAGTAGCATTAATAGTAAACAATATGTTTGATGGAAATTTAATGTTTATATCAAATAATTTCCCTGGAACTCCTATTGAAATACTATATGAATTGACTAATGGAGGATTTTTATATAGTTTAATTATGATAATAGGTCAGATGACTATACCATTTTATATTTCTTACTTTGCAATAAATAAAATACATTTTGTTGAACAAATTAAAGAATTAAAAGAAGAATATTAAATAAAAGAGGATATTATGAAATTAAATGAAAAAAGTAAAGAAACAATTATTATTGCAATAATTCTAATAATTCAAACTTTAATATTTATTATAGCAGGTTTAAATAAAAAGTATATACATATGGATGAAGCATATTCATTAGGTTTAGCAAGTTATAATAAAGTTGATATACAACAAAATAAAGATTTTTATGATACTTGGCATAGTAAAAAATATTATGAAGATTATTTATCAGTAAATGAGAATGAAAAAAATAATTTTAACCCTGTATATGAAAATCAAAAAAATGATGTACATCCACCATTATATTATTTATTATTAAGAATTGCTATGGGATTCCATGTGGGGAGCTTTTCAAAATGGTCTGGAATAATATTAAATATATTTATATATGTTTTTATAACAATTTTTATGTATTTAATTATAAAAAAATTATTAGTTGGAACCGAAAAATACAAACAAAAATCTGCTATTCTAGCATTAATATCAAGTATAACATTGTCATCTATAAATAATGCTATTTATATAAGAATGTATGCTTTTTCTAGTTTGAATATATTAGTTACAACATATTTACATTTGAAGTTATTAGATAATAATAAAATTAATTATAAATTATTATTAGCAATAGGTATATCTGCTTTAGTAGGATCATTAACTCATTACTATTATTTATTTTATTTAGCAATGTTATTTATAATGTTTGTTATAAAATATTTAAAAGAAAAAGAATATAAAGAATTATTTAAATATATAGGCACAATGCTATTAGCAGGATTTTTCTCATTAATAATATTTCCATATTCAATACAACATATGTTTTTTGGGTATAGAGGACAAGGTGCAATAAGTAATTTACTTAATATTTCTGAATTTTTAAAAAGAATAGGTCAATACATACTAATAGTAGATGTATATAATTTCAATAATACTTTATTTATACTTTTAATCTTTATATCATTCATAATAATATACAAAAAAGTTAAAAAGATTAAATTAATTGAAACAAAAAATAAATATATAAAATATATAGTTTTACCAACAATTTTTTATTTTATATTAGTGGCAATATCTGCTCCTTGGATAGAATTAAGATATATAATGCCAATATGTAATTTAATATTTATACTTGTTTTTTATAGTATAATAACATTGTTAAAAAATGTTATAAAAGAAAAAACTATAAACAAAATTATGATAGGAATAGTTTTATTAATATTAATAATGCCATTTATTTCAAATCAAATTATAGATTTGGTAATAGGAAAAACATTTAGAAATGAACAAGAAAATTCTTATTCTAGTAAGCAAGATATTGTAGAAAAATTAAAAAATGAATCAAATATACCGATAGATATTTTAAAAAAATTTAGTAATGCCTCAATAGACAATATTTTGTTATTTATAAAAAACTTTAACATAGAACCAGAAGTATTATATTCTAACAAGTCTAAAGTTACAAAAATAATAGAAAAAGATTTAAATAATATACCAGCAATATATATTTTTAATTCAAATAACAATAGATTTTTAGATGACATTTTATTATTTGCAAATATAAAAGAATCATATATAGCCAAAGATATTGATTGCAATGAAGAGGAGATTAATGAAATAATTAAAAATAAAGATATCGATAATGGAATACTAATATTTATAAATGAAGGGCAGGAAAATGAAAAAATATTAAAAGAAATTAAAGAGGTTACTAATTTAATTAATACAACTTATTTGCAAAGATTAAATGCATGTGATCTGTATTATGTGAATTAATATAATGTTTGCAATTATTGCTAAAAAGTAAAAAATCTTTGATAGAAAAAATGTTTTGATATTGGTATATTATATATAGAGGTGAAAAATATGAAGATAGGAAAAAATTTATTAAATGCAAGGAAAAAATCAGGATTAACTCAAGAAGAAGTTGCTGAAAAGTTAGGAGTAAGTAGACAAACAATTTCAAATTGGGAATTAGATGAAACATTACCAGATATTTTCCAATCAAAAAAGTTATCAAAATTATATAATTTATCATTAGATGAATTGATAGAATTTGACTCTGATTTAAAGGAAATAGAAAATACTATTATAAATTACAATGAAGAAAAAATGAAAAAGATTAATTGGACAAAGGCATGGAGTAAAAAATATCCTGTATTAGCAATGTATCAAAAAGAAGTTGATATTTCTAATTATTCATCAAGATTAAGAATTATGTTAGAAGAACTAAAAAAGAATTATAATTATAGTGAAGTAGATGCGGTATTGGTTTTAAAAGATATTTTAGCACATGAAATGAAAAAATAATTATTATTAAAAATGAATATAAATAAATAATTTGTTAATAATTTAAATATGAAAAAAATAGATTTAATTAAAAATCCTGAATTATTTCAGGGAGAAAAATATTTAAATATAAATAAAAATTATTTTGAGGGTTGGTATTTTAAAAATACCACTATTAATAATGGAATTTCTTTTATTCCGGGAATAAACATAGATGGTAAGAATAAAAAGTCATTTATACAGATAATTACAAATAATGAATCATACTTTGTAAATTATAATATAGATGACTTTAAATTTAACTATAATCCATTTTATATTCAGATCAAAAATAATATTTTTTCAAAAGAAAAAATTCATATTGATATTACTGATAAAAGTCAACATTTAAAGATTGATGGAAGTGTTGAATACACAAATAGTAAAAATATCAATACCAATAAATTTAATCCTAATATAATGGGACCATTTTCATACATTCCATTTATGGAATGTAATCATGCAATATTAAGTATGAAAAATACAGTAAATGGTTCAATAAGGATAAATGATAATATTATTAATTTTAATAATGATAGTGGTTATATTGAAAAAGATTGGGGATGTTCTTTTCCTAAGTCATATATTTGGTGCCAAGGAAATAATTTTAAAAATTTAAATGCTAGTTTTATGTTAGCAATAGCAAATATTCCTTTTAAAATATTTGAATTTAAAGGAATCATTTGTGATATTATAGTCGATGATGAAGAATACAAATTTGCAACATATAATAATACTAAACTTATTAATTTTAAAATAACCAATAATACATTAGATATAACTTTAAAAAAAGGAGAATATCATTTAGATGTTCAAAGTAGATGTGATAAAGGTTTGAAACTTTCAGCACCTGTAAAAGGAAAAATGCAAAAAGATATTTTTGAAAGTATATCTTCTGAAATAATGGTTACTTTAAAGAAAAATAAAAATATTATATTTTCTGATATTAGTTTTAATTGTGGGGTTGAGATGGTAAAAGAATAAAACATAGTAAAAAAATATCGTAAAAAAATACTACACAAAACTAAAAAAGTATGTTAAAATATATAAAGAAATTTTAAACAAATAGGAGGAATAAAAATGTCAGGACATAGCAAGTGACACAATATTGAAAATTCTTTCCTTACAGCCTCAACGGTTTCGAAAAACGAATAAATGCTTTTGGCACAATTTTGGCACAATTCGTTAAACAAAGAACCATAAAGAACAATAATTAAAATGATTAATATAGAAAAAAAG
>CALXZW010000071.1 GCA_944393345.1 uncultured Clostridia bacterium | reverse complement strand
CAAAAGATAATAATGACAATTTAGAAGATGCCAAAAATTTAGTAAAATTATTAAAAGGAATGTTATGTCATGTAAACTTAATACCTATTAATAAAATAGAAAATGGTGTATATACTAAATCGACAAATGAGAATATAATAAAGTTTAGAGATTACTTAAACGAAAACGGAATAGTAGCAACAATAAGAAGAGAATTAGGTTCAGACATAGATGCAGCTTGCGGACAGCTAAGAAGAAAAAATTTGTAATATGTCCAATTATGGACGTTTCTTTTTGGACAAAAATGTCCAAGCAAAAACGGCCCTGATTGTCCCTTGCTATTTATAAAACTTTATAGTAAAATAGATAAAGAAAAAGGAAGGATAAAAAATGATACTAAAAGATTTGTTAGGAAATAAAATAAAAGTATATGCATTTGTAGGACCATCAGGTACAGGTAAGAGTTATAGAGCACAAATGGTAGCAAGTGAAAAAGATATTCATTTTATAATTGATGATGGTTTATTAATTCATGATAATGAAGTGATTGCAGGTGAATCTGCTAAAAAAGCTCCAACCAAAATAGAAACCGTAAAACATGCTTTGTTTTATAAAGATGAGGAAAAACAAGAAATTATAAAAGCATTTAAAAAATATAAACCACAAAGTATCTTAATACTTGGAACATCTGATGGAATGGTAAAAAAGATTGCTGCAAATTTAGAACTTCCAGAAATATCAGAGACTATATATATAACAGATGTTGCAACAAAACAAGAAATGGAAACAGCAAGAAGAATAAGAGTTACAGAAGGGAAACATGTTATACCAGTTCCAACTTTTCAAATAAAAAAGGATTTTTCAGGATATTTGCTAGATCCATTACAAATATTTAAGTCAAAGGGAAAAGGAAAAGAACCATATATATCAGAAAAATCTATAATAAGACCAACATTTAGTTACTTAGGAAATTTTACAATATCTGATACAGTTTTTAGACAAATATTAGAATATTTAGTAACAGAAACACCAGCAATATATAAAATTTTAAAATTGAGAGTAGAGAATTATGGAGAAGGTGCAAAAATATATATGGAAGTTACAATTTATTATGGGTATAATGTTATAGATGGAATTACAGAATTTAAGAAAAAAGCAAGAAGAGAAATTGAAAAATTAACTTCTATGAATGTGGTAGAGTTAAATGTGGTAGCTAAAAATATATTTGTACCAGAAAAAGAAGAAAATAAATAATAGGGGGAGTTATAAAATGTCATTTGTAGTAGCAATAGATGGACCAGCAGGCAGTGGTAAAGGAACAATAACAAAATTAGTTGGAAAAAAGTTAGGACTAATAAACATTGATACAGGTGCAACATATAGATGTGTTACATTAGAAGTAATAAATAGAGGTTATAGCATTAAAGAAGAGGATAAAATAGTAAATTTATTAAAAAATATAAAAATAGAATTTAAAAATGATAATGAAGAAGAAAAAGTATTTTTAAATGGTAAAGATGTTACAAATGAAATAAGAACTAAAGAAGTTAATGAAATGGTATCACAAGTTTCACATATACCAGAAGTTAGAAAAAATATGGCAGATTTTCAAAGAAAAATTGCAGAAGGAAAAAATGTAATAATGGAAGGTAGAGATATTGCAACAAATGTATTTCCAAATGCTGATGTAAAAATATATTTAGATGCCACACCAGAAGAAAGAGCAAAAAGAAGGATGAAACAAAATGAAGAAAAAGGAATTGTATCCACATACGAAGAAGTTTTAGAAAACATTAAATTTAGAGACTATAATGATAAAACAAGCAGTGTAGCGCCATTAAAACAAGCAGAAGATGCAATCTATATTGATTCAAGCAATTTAAGTATAGAAGAAGTAACTGAAAAAGTAATAGAAATAATTAAAAGCAAAAAAGATTAGGTTTATAGGCAGAACCATAAAAGCCTAAATAAAATATTTAAGAAGGAATAAAAAATGAAAAAAATATTTAAAGACATAATAAAATGGATTGTAAGAGGTGCAATATATATATGGTGTAAAATATATTATAGAGCAGAAATAATAGGGCTAGAAAATGTACCCCAAAATGAACCATTAATAATTTGTGGAAATCATAGAACATATTTAGATCCACCACTAATTGTAGCGACGGCTAAAAGAGATATGAGATTTTTAGCAAAAGAAGAATTGTATAAAAACAAATTTTTAGCAGCATTAGGTTGGGTTTTTGAAGCAATACCTGTAAAAAGAGATGAAAAAGATGTAACAGCAATAAAAGAATCGTTAAAAGCTTTAAAAAACGGGCAATGTATAGCGCTATTTCCTGAAGGTACTAGAAATGGATTAGAAAAAGGGCAAAAAGCAAAAGATGGCGTTGCATTTTTTGCTATAAGAAGCGAAGCAAAAGTATTACCTTGTGGCATAAAAGGCGGAGATAAAAATAATAGAAAAGTTACTATAAAATATGGTAAACCATTAGATTTTAGTAAGTACAAAGGAACAAAAGATAAAGAAATATTAGATAATATTACAAACGAAATAATGCAAAATATAATTGAACTTGCAAAATAAAAAGAATAAAAAAAATCAAATATGAAATAATAATATATATGAAATCTCATTATTAATGCATAAGATTTTATAAATATTATTATTTTTTTATATAAAAGAAAAGAGGTAATATGAAAAAAACAGTGAAAATAGAAGAAATAAAAGCTTTAGAAATATTGGATTCTAGAGGAAATCCTACAGTACAAGTAGAGGTAGTGACAGAAGATGGAAAATCAGGAATAGCAAAAGTTCCATCAGGTGCTTCAACAGGTAGTTTTGAAGCAGTAGAATTAAGAGATGGAGATAAAGGAAGATTTTCAGGGAAAGGAGTTCAAAAAGCGGTAGAAAATGTAAATAAAAAAATAGCTAAAAAAATATGTGGGATGAATGTATTAGAACAGCGAAAAATAGATGAAGAAATGATAAAACTTGATGATACACCAAATAAATCAAATTTAGGAGCAAATGCAATATTAGGAGTTTCGTTAGCAGTTGCAAAAGCAGCAAGTAATTCATTAGGTATAGAGTTATATAACTATATAGGTGGAATAAATGCAAAAGAATTGCCAATACCTATGATGAATATTTTAAATGGAGGAAAACATTCAGACAATAACATAAATATACAAGAATTTATGATTATGCCTATAGGAGATATAACTTTTAAAGAAAGACTAAAAAGAGGAACAGAAGTATATCATACATTGAAAAAGGTATTAAAAGAAAAAGGATATAGTATAAGTGTAGGAGATGAAGGAGGTTTTGCTCCTGATTTAAAAAGTGAAGAACAAGCAATTGAATTAATTATAGAATCTATAAAAAAAGCAGGTTATGAAATAGAAAAAGATTTTATGTTAGCATTAGATATGGCAAGTACAGAAATGTTTGAAGAGGCAAATAAAATAGGGAAAAAGGGATATTATTTTTGGAAAACTAAACAGTTTTTAACGAGTCAAGAAATGGTAAAATATATAGTGGAATTATGTGAAAAATATCCTATATATTCAGTAGAAGATGGATTAGCAGAAGAAGATTGGAAATCATGGGAAACACTTACAAAAAAAATAGGAAATAAAATTCAATTAGTTGGAGATGATTTATTTGTAACAAATCCTAAAAGACTAAAAAGAGGAATAGAAAAAAATATTGCTAATGCAATATTAATAAAACCAAATCAAATAGGAACATTAACTGAAACATTAGATACTATAAGAATGGCTAAAGAAAATGGTTACAGAACAATTATTTCTCATAGATCTGGGGAAACAGATGATACAACAATATCAGATATTGCTGTTGGAATTAATGCAATGCAAATAAAAACAGGAGCACCATGTAGAATAGATAGAGTTGTAAAATACAATAGATTATTGGAAATAGAAAATTAAAAATAGCATATGTCTAAAAGCATATGCTATGTAAATATTATATTAAATTAAAGTAAATACTTGTTTTTTAGTAAAATTTATAGTATATTAGGATACATAGGAAATGAAGAAAGTAGATGTGTTCGTGTTGCCACCTACATACACAGATTACTGTGAGAACGGAGGTGGTGTCTATGGTAGAACAAGTATTATTAATAATAATTTATTTATTATTCTATGGATTAATAAGTGTAACTATCATAAATATTGCCTTAATTATAACTTTGGTTATCATTTTGAGCAAATAATAAAACGACACATTTGCTTGGCAGAGCGATGTGTCGTTTACCTATATTTTATGTGGTAACTGCATTTCTGCAATTATCATTTCCTATTCTTATTATACACATATATTTTATTTTTGTCAAATAAAATATTTCAGGGAATGACTAGTATTAAATTAAACTATATATTTTTTAATTCTTTTCTATTTCGTTGCAGATAGAATTGAAAAACATAATAGATTATTGAAAATAGAAAATTAAAAATAGCATGTGGTTAAATATCACATGCTATTTTTAATTTTATTTTAATCTTTGATATCTAATAAATGTAAATATTAATAGGCCTAATGTAACTAAAGATAAACTCATAAAAATAAATTTTCCTGTTTTTGGTAATTCTGTAGGTAATTCTTCTGGTTCTGTAAGCTTTAATTTTGGCGTAACATCAGAAGTTTTATTATTATCATTTCCATCTGGATCTTTATATGATATATCAACTTTTTCATTAGTGTCTAAAACTTTATCTATAATAGTAGTATCAAAATCTTCTTTTAATTTTAATTTATATTGTACAATTGCTGTTTCTCCTTCTTTTAATTCTTGTATAGTCCAAGTTATTGAATTATTTGTATTATCGATTTCTGCTGATATATTTCCTATATTTGCTTCTGTAACATAAGCAAATTCAAAGTTATCAATTATTTCCTTAGGAAAATAATCAACTATAGTAAAATCAGTGAAAGTTTTGTTTACTGGTAATAAATCATTATAAATTGTATTAGTAATAGTTTCTTCAATTTTGTCATCACTTATATAATAGAAATTACCTGCTGTTGGAGTTTCTTGAGTACCAAAAATTTCTTTGATTATTTGACCAAAATTTTTTTCTACACCTGCTGGTACATAATTTTCATCATCAATACCTGTTAGCATTGTAAATAATTTAATTCCATTATTTGAAATATCAATTAAAGATTTTTTAGTTTTAGCAATAACATCATCAGAATAATATGGATTGTTATAGCCTAATGCAATATTAGGTACGCCATCTGTCAAAACAATCATATATTTATTTGTAGCATCTTCAGAAAAATAGCTAGTTGCTAAATTTAAACCTGCATCTAAATCTGTTCTTGCTCCATTAGTTTGAATATTAGAAATAGCATTTGTTAATTCTGTAGCATTATCAGTAAGTTTACAAACATCAAAAGCATCTTCTAAAGTTGCTTCTTTTGAAACATCTGGATTACTTGAAAAGCTAACAATACCGATTTTTAAAGAATCATTATCTTTTAAAAGTATAGAAACTAAATTTTTAGCAGATTCAAAAATTAGTTCTTTTCTTGTTTTATTTTCAGATACAGTACTATTCATACTATCTGAATTATCTAAAACTATCATAACTTCACCAGTTAATTTTTTTGCTACTTCATTATTAGTAACTTGTAATTGTAAAGTAACTTCTTTATTAGTTAAATCTTTTTTTATTAATTTTTTCTCAAATTTTGAATTTTCTCCAATTTCAATAGTACAAACAGGTTCTTCAACAACTTCCATAGTAACAGTACTGTAAGAAGCAAAAGATAAGTTTGCAATTAGAATAAAAATTAAAAATAACAATATAAAAATTTTGTTCTTCATAAGTAAAATCCCTCCTAATTTAAAAAAATATATATGTATTTTAACACAACGAGAAAAAAATACAACAAATTTTAATAAAAAAATAAAAATTACTTGAAAAAATTACTAAAATGTGGTAAAATAATAAATGTAGTAAAGATAAACCAATTAAAAAGCAAAGTATATATATGAGGAAGATATTAAAAGAGAATATGGTCAAAGGCTGGAAACCATTAAATATTACATATATAGAAATTTCACTTTTTAGGTCATTTTTTGAAAAAAACAGTAGAAAAATGCGGTAGTAACGTTAAAACTATAATGAGAAATTAGTGAAGATACTAATAAAATTAGGTGGTACCACGAATGATGACCATTTCGTCCTATATAAATAAGACGAAATGGTTTTTTGATGGAAAAGCATTTTAATAAAATGTATAAATACTACATAAAAACATAAGATTAAATTTTAAATAAAATTTAATAAAGGATGTGAAATTTATGGTAGAAAATGCAAAATGTTTACAATATTATTTTGACTCAAAAACATATACAAATTCGCAAATAGAACAAAGTATAGAAAATACTAGAAAAGAATTTGCTAAAAA
>CALXZW010000070.1 GCA_944393345.1 uncultured Clostridia bacterium | reverse complement strand
AGAAAAATTTACCGCTTCGGTTTATTCTCTAAAGGATTTTATTGTTTACTTTTCAATGTACTTTATGTTCCTTTCGTGTTGGGACATTTTGCATTATACTATACCTTTTTTTCTTTGTCAATACTTTTTTGACATTTTTTTGCAAAATAAAAAATTAGTATTTTTTGTGTTGTTTTCTATTGCTTTTCTTACTAATTTCTTCTTAATATTTTATCTGTTGCTCGGTACTTATATATATTAGCATGATTAATTTTAAAAGTCAATACTTTTTTTGATTTTTCTTCTTGAAATTTTTTCCATTTACTTTTTTATATTTTTTCACTTTATAATTTTTTATACAAACTTAGTATTTTTCCTTCATAAACATTTTGAACTTTGAGAAAACTCTCAAAGTTCAATAATTATTTTTCTTCATTTATTTTTAATACAATATATTTTATTAGTCCGTTTTCTTCATCATGTTCAGCCAAAATATCATAGTCTTTTTTACTTTCACTAACTATTTTATAAACTTCATTTGCTTTTTCTAAATTATTTTGATTCATATCAATTTCTATTTTTATTTCATTTTCATCATTTTTCTCTATATTTATTATGTAATTTTTTATAGCTTCAATATTTTTTAACACATCTTCATTTTTTATTTTTTCACCTTTTATAAATTCAAATTGTGCATTAAATCTATCTATTTCCGTTTGTGATAATTGATTTGTAAAATCTAAATCTACTGTTTCTTTTATGATTCCTAAATTATACAACATATCTACTATTTCATTTCCATTAACTCTAGAAACAAATTCATTATATTTACTTGTTATGTCTTTTTCAATACCATTTAATAAATTTTGCATTTGAGTTTCGTTTAAATCATTTAATTTTATGCTATTTTCATCATCTAAAACTATTCTATCTGGAACTTCTTCTAATTTTTTTAATATTTGCTTACTTTCAATATTTAATTTATTAGAATTATCTTCATATTTAATTGTACTATTAACTTTTGCTTCTTCTTGTACCACTTCAGTTTTTTTATTTATATTTAATGTTTTTATATCTTCATCTTTATAATTTCCAATTATTTCTAAATTTTTATTATCATTCTCTTTTAAAAATTTTATACTTAAATTAGTTTGATTTTTCAGTGTATAATAATTTATTTTTAAATATTGGCTTTTTATACTATCTATTTCTATTTCATATTCAGGAACTTGTATAACTGTTTTTAATGTATAACCATTTTTTACATATACAATAATTTTAGTTTCTTCACTCCCTATATTATTTGAAATAATATTTTGTATAGTTTCATCAATACTATTTATAAATTCATTTTTAAAATCATATTCTATTCCGTAATTCACAATATTCTGTTCTATTTTTTCTATTTTTCCTAAAATTATATCATCTTTTTTTATTTCTTCTAAAAATTTAATATATATATCATTTAATTGTTCTTTTGTTAATGTTAATGTATAGGAATCTGCTAGTATTTCTTGATTATTAACTTGTATTTTACTATTTTTTTGTTTGCTAAAATTTTCTTTTGTTGTATTATTAATTATTACATTTAAATATTTTTCTTGTATTTTTTTCTTTTCTTCTTGCGACAGATTAAAAAGTTCTTGTACATTTATATTAAAATCTATATTTTCTGGCAATTTAATTGTTTCACTATTATTGCCAATTTTATTTTGCAATTCAGTCAAATTTTCATTTTCTACTATTACAAATTGTTTATATAAATCAGAAAATCTTATCCCATACTCATTATTGACATTTATATATTCTAATGATAATAAATTTTCATCGTTTTTTAATAAATTCATTTTTTTATAATTGTAATTTTCTTCTTTAGATTCAATACCATCTATTTGCAATTTTAAACTATTTATTATATTATCTGCATTTTCATTACTTGTTCCTACATCTTCTATATAATTAAATTCAATTTCAGTATTGTTACTATATTTTCCCTCTTTAAATTCTTTTACTTCATCTATAAAAAATTCATTTTTTATTGTGTCAAAATTTTCTATATTTTGACCTAAATATTTTGCAAATAACATTTCATTTGATTTAAACATATCTGTTGTCAAATATAAAGCTGTAAATATTCCTATAATTAACAATAATAATACTATTATTGAAATTATTATTATAACTTTTTTTGTTTTTTGCTTTTTCATATTTTCCTCCTTAATTTTTCATCCTTTGTTTTACAGCTTCATAAACCACTATTCCTGTTGAAACAGATGCATTTAATGATGTAATTTTTCCTTTCATTGGGATTTTAACCAAAAAATCGCAATTTTTCTTAACTTTATCACTCATCCCTTTTCCTTCATTTCCAATTACTATTCCTAATGGACCTTTTAAATCTTGATTATAATAATATGTATCTGTATTTATATCTGTCCCACAAATCCAAAGTCCTTTTTCTTTTAATTTTACTATAGCTTCAGAAATATTTGTCACTCTTGCAACTTTCATATGTTCCACGGCACCAGCTGAAACTTTATTTACTGTGCTATTTATACTTGCCGCTCTTCTTTTAGGAATAATTATTCCGTGAATTCCTGCTGTTTCTGCTGTTCTTATTATAGAACCTAAATTATGTGGATCTTCTATTCCATCTAATATTAAAACAAATGGTTCTTCATTCTTACTTTTTGCATTTTCTATTATATCTTCTATTTCGCAATATTCAAATGGAGGAACTATTGCTATTACACCTTGATAATTTTGATTTTGTGCCATTTCATCCATTTGCCTTTTATCTTTTTCTACTATAATAACTCTTTTTTCTTTTGCTATTGCTATTATTTTATTAATTGATCCATGCTTTTCACCTTTTGTTATAAAAATTTTATTTATGTCTTTTCCACTTTCTAATAATTCTAATACTGAATTCCTTCCTTCAATTTGGTCATCATAATTTTTTTCTTCTTTTTTTTCATAATTTTTCTTAACCGTCTTTTGCTTTTTATTTTCTTTCATTATTACTCTCCTTTTTCTAAGCAATATGTCTAAATAGAAACATCTCCAATTATTCCTCATCTAATTTTAATACTGATAAAAATGCTTCTTGGGGTATTTCTACATTGCCTATTTCTCTCATTTTCTTTTTTCCTCTTTTTTGCTTTTCTAATAATTTTTTCTTTCTTGTTATATCTCCACCATAACATTTTGCCAATACATCTTTTCTTAATGCAGATATTGTTTCTCTTGCTATTATTTGTCCTCCAATTGCTGCTTGAATAGGAATTTTAAATAATTTTCTAGGTATTACAGTTTTTAATTTTTCTACCATCTTTTTTCCTCTTTCATAACTGCTATCTTTATGGACTATAAAGCTAAGTGCATCAACAGGTTCACCATTTATATGTATATCCAGTTTTACTAAATTAGATTTTCTATATTCTTTAAATTCATAGTCTAACGATGCATATCCTTTAGTTTTTGATTTCAAATTGTCAAAGAAATCATAAATTATTTCATTTAAAGGCATTTCATATATTAAGGTAACTCTATTTTCATCTAAATATTTCATATCTACATATATTCCACGTCTTCTTTGACATAGTTCCATAATATTTCCAACATATTCTTTAGGAGTTAATATATTAGCTGTAACATAAGGTTCTTCTATATATGATATTTCTTGTTGTTTTGGTAAGTCTTCTGGATTGTATAATTCAATAACTTGTCCATCTGTTTTGTATACCTTGTAAATAACAGATGGTGCTGTGGTTATTAGACCTAAGTCAAATTCTCTATCTAATCTTTCTTCTATTATTTCTAAATGTAATAGTCCTAAAAATCCACATCTAAACCCAAAGCCTAAAGCTACTGATGATTCTGGTTCATATTCTAATGCTGCATCATTTAATTTTAATTTTTCTAATGCTTCTTTCAAATCTTCATATTGACTTCCATCGACAGGGTATAATCCACAATATACCATTGGTGTTACCTTTTTATAACCTTTTAATGGTTCATCTGCTGGATTATTGTTTAATGTGATTGTATCACCAACATGAATATCTGAAAGTGTCTTTATACTTGCAGCTACATATCCGAACTTCTCCTGCCTTTATTTCATCTGTTGGCATATATGATCCTGGTAAAAAGTATCCAACCTCTGCTATAGTATATATTTTATTTGCTGCCATTAATTTTATTTCATCACCAATTTTTAATTTTCCATCTACAACTCTTACATAAGCCAATGCTCCTTTGTAATTATCATAATAAGAGTCAAAAATCAAACATTTAGTCTTAGCATTTTCATCTCCTCTTGGCGCTGGTAAATCTGTTACTATTCTTTCTAATACTTGATCTACATTTAATCCTGATTTTGCTGATATACAAGGTGCATCTTCCGCAGGTATCCCAATAATTTCTTCTATTTCATTTTTTACTTCGTCTGGTCTTGCATTTGGCAAATCAACTTTATTAAGTACTGGTAATATTTCTAAATTGTTGTCTATCGCTAAATATACATTAGCAAGTGTTTGAGCTTCCACTCCTTGACTACTATCAACAACTAAAATCGCACCATCACAAGCGGCTAAGCTTCTTGAAACTTCATAGTTAAAATCTACATGCCCCGGTGTATCTATTAAGTTAAAAGTATATTCTTGTCCATCCTTTGCTTTATAAATCATCCTAACCGCTTGAGATTTTATTGTAATTCCTCTTTCTTTTTCTATTTCCATATTGTCTAATACTTGGCTTTCCATTTCTCTTTTGGAAAGAACTCCTGTCATTTCTATCATTCTATCTGCAAGTGTTGATTTTCCATGATCTATATGTGCAATAATGCTAAAATTCCTAATGTTTTTTTGTCTATTATCCATTTTTTCTCCACCTTTTTATATTATATTGATTATTTTACCATAAACTGCTCAAAATCACAATAGTTTTCTATTCCGTTTGATAAATTGTATACTTCTTCATATCCCAAGTTTTCTAATATTTTTTTTGCTTCTTTACTTCTATGTCCTGTTGAACAATAAACTATTATTTTAGTATCTTTTTCCAAGTTTTTTTTTGAATTTGATTTTTTATTTCATATTCTGGAATTAAAATACTATTTAACAAATGTCCTTCTCTATATTCCTGAGGGCTTCTTACATCTATTAATATTGCACCTTTCTTTTGCATTTCTATCATTTCTTTTAATTCAATCTCTTTATACATTTTTTATTTTCACCTCTCTTTTTATTTTATAATATGATTTTATATTTCCTTTTGTTAGTCTGTTTTATGTTTATCCATAAAACTTTTCTTTTTAAAAAAATATCCACAGTTTTCTTCTGTGGAAACTGTGGATAACTTTGTGAATAACTAATTTCAGTGGGTTTATCTCTTAAAGTTATTCACATCTTTTTTGATTTTTTTGTCGAATTTTATTTAAACTTTTTTATTTTTCTTTATTATGTGTACTTTTTTATTATTCCAAAATATATTATTGCTATTATTTCTAATATAGTAATAACTGGAAAACCTATTACAAATGCAATTTTTTGTGTTTTATGCCTAAATGTATACATTCCTGCAATAGTTCCTATTCCTCCTCCTAATGCAGTGATAATAAATAATGTTTTTTCTGGAATTCGCCAATTTCCTTTTATTGCTTTTCTTTTATCAATCCACATAATTAAAAATCCAATTATATTTATTATTATTAAATATATTATAAAATTTTTTAATGTTAAAATTTCTTCTATATTTATTGTCTTCATATTATTTCCTTTCATTTAGTATTTTTTACCCAAATAAGCTTATTTGATTACTTTGGCTCATTCCTTCTAAGCAACCAAATTTTTTCAATAAATCTGTTACAGATACTCCTACTTTTGCTCTCATTCTTAAATCATCTATCGACATAAATTTTCCATCTTTTCTTGCTAATTCTATTCCCTGTGCTGCTACTGTTCCTAATCCTGGTATACTATTTAATGGTGGTCTTATTCCATCTTCTTCTACTAAAAATTTTGTTGAATGTGATTTATATAAGTCTATTGGTAAAAAATTCAATCCTCTTTCATACATTTCTAAGACTAATTCTAATACTGGATACATTGTCTTATCTTTTGGTGTTGCATTATTTCCAAGTAAATCTATTTCTTTCATTTTATTTTTAACTTTTTCTTTTCCAAAACACATTATTTCACTATCAAATTCATCTGCTGCTCTGATTGAGAAAAATGCTGCATAATATGCTTCTGGTTTATGTACTTTAAACCATGCTATTCTAAATGCATTTGTTACATATGCTGCTGCATGTGCTTTAGGAAACATATATTTTATCTTTTCACATGATTTTATATACCAATCTGGTACATTATGCTCTTTCATTAACGATACATATTCTGCCCATTTTGCTGGATCTTTCAATGCTTTTCCTTTACGTACTGTTTCCATTATTTTAAATGCTGGATTTGGAGGCAACCCTTGTTTTATTAAATAGATCATTATATCATCACGACA
>CALXZW010000069.1 GCA_944393345.1 uncultured Clostridia bacterium | reverse complement strand
TAATAAGAAATGTTAAAGACGAAGTTTATTTAAGAAGAGGTGATTCTACAATAAAATTAACAGATGAGCAAATTCAAATATTAAAAGTAGATAGACCCGAAATATCATATGAAGATCAGCCGGTATTAGAAAGTTCAATTGATGATATAGATTTAGATATGGTTAACATCTATGCAAAAAGTATAAAAGCTATAGACAAAGATCCTATTGACATATTAAGAGCAAGAAGGTTTTTAGTAAAAGTAAAAAATGAAGAACATCTAACAACTGCTGGTGTATTGCTTTTTGCAAAAGATCCAACAGTTTTCTTTCCAAGTGCAAGAGTCAGAGTTATAAAATACGAAGGGACTTATATGCAAACTGGTGAAAATTTAAATATAATCAAAGAAGAAACTTTTAGATTACCTCTCTACAAATTAATCATTGAAGTTCAAAAATTTATAAGAAGCCAATTAAGAGATTTTAATCATTTAAATAAAGATGGAGTGTTCGAGAAGATACCAGAATACCCTGAATTTGCATGGCTTGAAGGAATTACCAATGCTGTTACACATAGAAATTATGCTATGAGAGGTGAACACATAAAAATTTTTATTTTTGATGATAGAATGGAAATAAGAAGTCCAGGAAAATTACCAGGACTTGTAACGCTTGAAAATATGAAAAAAGTTAGATATGCAAGAAATACAAAAATATCAGAAACACTTGTAGATTTAGGATTAGTTAAAGAATTGAACGAAGGTGTATCAAGAATTTATGAAGAAATGGCTAAGTTTTTCTTAGATGAACCTGAGTATGTTTATGAAGAAGGAGATATACTAAAATTAACTTTAAAAAATAATATTGTTATGCGTGATAAAAGAATATCAGAAACTTTACAGAAAAAATTAAATATAAAAGAAGACTGGGAAAAATTACCTGCATTTGAAAGAAATATTATAAGATATATCAGTGATAAAGGAGAAGCAGGGACAACAGAATTGATAAAATATACAGGAAGATCAAAAAATACAGTTCTTAATGTTTTAAAAAAATTAGAAGAACTTCAAATTATTGAGTGGGTTGGAACGAATATAAATGATCCAAAGAAACGATATATATTAAAACAATAATATATATTTATAAATTGAACAGTATTGAACAGTTCTGAACAGTATTGAACAGTTCAAATAGTCTGAACAGTGTTGAACAGTTCTGAACAGTGTTGAACAGTATTCAAAAAATAATGCAATTAATGTTATTTTGCATTATTTTTTTGTACGGGTTCTTCATGTCCATCATCATATACCCAATGAATGTATTTAAAATCTCCACCAATTCTCGTATATTCATTTCCACCATCAATTGAACATGCTCCACATTTACATTTTTTATAATCGTGAACACTTAAAGATTCAATTATATCATTACATTTTAAACATTTAATTTTCATATTCCCACTCGCCTTTTATAATTTTTATTTAAAGTTATTATACAGAAATTTAAAAAATTTTTCAATAAAATTTATTTACTGCATTCAAATTACATTCAAAAAATGTCGAAGTGCTAGAAAATAGGTAATTCTCAAAAGCAAAATCTCCTCACCTCGACCAGAAGAAAGAACTGAGCTGATGATAGTCAAGTTCTTTTTTTATTTCTTGTAATTATATACAAGGAGAAACAAAACAATGAGGATTTTAGAATTTATTTTAAGTAAAAAAGAATATTTAGAAGATTTCATTACAAGAAGTACTTATCATTCAAATGCTATTGAAGGAAGTATACTTACCTATGCTGAAACCTATGCTATTCTTTACAACGACAATAGCTTTAAAATTGAAGGAAAAGAACCAAGGGAAATATATGAGGCTATCAATCATAAAAAAGCATTAGAATTAGTTTTTAAGAATTTACAAAATAATGAAGAATTTGATGAAAGATTTATTAAAAAATTAAATGAAACGATAAATAGAGATATTAAAGATATAGAAAGTTATAAATCTATACAAGTATTTATTCAAGGTAGTGAACATATTCCACTTGAGCCTGAAAAATTTCCAAATTTAATGATGTATTATATATATAATTATAATCATGATGAACAAGATATATTTTCTAAAATTGCTAAATATCATATTGATTTTGAGAAAATACATCCTTTCGAAGATGGAAATGGAAGAACAGGGAGATTGTTTATAAATTATGAATTATTAAAAAATAACTTGCCACCTGTTGTTATAGCAAAAGAGGATAGAGTAAAATACTTTGAATTTTTAAGAAATAATGATAATAATGGATTAGCTAAATGGCTAAGAGAATTGTCTGTTAGAGAAGAAGAAAGAATGAAGAAATTTGGATATAAACAAGCATGATAGAAACAATAAAAGATAATCCCAGAACTTACGATATAGTAACTTCTGGGATTAAACAATATACTAATTTAATCAATCAACTATTGATTTCCTTATTATCTAACAAATAAATAGCAATACAAACAATTCCAATTTCTAACATAATAATAGAAGATTTTATATCTATTTGATTTAATATATTTAATACCACAACAGCAATTCCCATTGCTAAAGCAATAGCCTTAAATATTAGATTTATTAAATCTTTCATTTTTGTATTAGAATCATCTTTCTTTTTAGCTTTCAATAGTTCTTCAACAGATACATCTAAAATATCTGCTAATTTTGAAATAGTATTAATATCTGGACAAGACAAATCTCGCTCCCACTTTGAAACTGCTTTATCCGTAACATTCATTTTTTCAGCTAATTCATTTTGTGTCATACCTTTTTGCTTTCTAAAAGAAGCAATGGTTTCTCCTATACTTTTCATAATTTATCACATTCCTTTCCAATAAATAAGTTAGGTTGAAAATTATAAGAACGATAATAAAGTTTCAACCTAATAATATCTTTGTTTTCGTATAATTAAATGTTACTATGTTTCATAAAAAAAGTAAACCAATAATCAGTTTAGTTTTCTCGACTATTAGTTTACTTATAGTAGAATTGTAAATCATCTATTCAAAAGATAATTTGCATTATAAAATTTACGATATTATTTTTCCATGATACTTTTAGACAATTTTTTTATTCGTATTATAGAAACAATAAGAATGATAATATCTATCAGTAAAGGAATTGCAAAAACATATAGGTAAAAGTATAGACTTACCCAAACATGTTGAAACCAGTAAAATATGGTAACACCAAAAATATCATTATAATAATTACCAGCCAAAAAACCGTTTATTATGATATATCCTGCAAATATCATGAAACATACTAATAGAGCTAAAGTAATATTTCTAATAATTTTCCATTTTTTCATAATAATAAATCCCCTTACAACTTAACATATATTTATTAGAATTATATCATTAAGGAAAAAAGGATTCAATATTCTTCAATATAAATTGCCTTTGCAAGATAAGGAGTAATTTCATTTATATCATACCAACCAGAACTTTTACTATCATTCTCTAAACCATTCGGATTAGAAACATAAACCATTCCATTTCCGTCAGTAGCAAGGAGAGCCATATAATGAGAAGCAGTCGTCCAACGATTATTATGTGGTTGGTTCCAAACACAAACAATAATCGGTCTATTGGTAAGTAAATGTTCTTCAATAGCCGTATTTGACAAATGGTCAGAATCATAGTAAAAACCAGAATTTTTAATTCCAAAGGTAGAAGCTAATTCACTTGGAAATTGTTCATAATCCATAACAGGATAATATTTTTGTCGTAAATCTTCAGGAGTGTAATTTTTGTTATAACCACTTAAAATAATAGACATAACAGTTATTCCACAACCATTTTCAGACATAGTATCTCCCCAATAAATATTGTTACTCCAAGAGGCATCTCCATATTGTTTGTATTCTAGATATGTTTTTTGATGATTTTTTTCTGTTGTAAAAGTGGTAAAATAGCCATCTTTATGATTAACTTTTTCTTGACCAATTCCAGCATAATGGTGATTAGTATCTTGTTTAATAACATCATATTCAGAATTGTTTTTTAAAGAAGAAATAAAATTTGTACTTTCAACAGAAATATCTTGAGAATTTATATATAAATAAAAAATGACACATAATAGGAGTAAAGATAGAAATAATCTTTTTTTATTTAGTTTTTTGTGTATTCTTTTTTTCATTTTAAATCCTTCTTTCTATAAAAATGTTTTGTTTTCATATAAATTTTATAAGATAAATACAAGAAGAGCTTTAAGAAAGGATTAACAAATTCTTAACATTTTCTTACATTTCTGAAAAAAGAATAAAAATAGGGAATTATATGGTATAATGCGATAAAGAGAAAAAACAGAAGTTGTCCCAATTATAATTTTTTATATAATTTGAACCTTGAGAAAGGAATTGTAAAAATGAATATTTTAGTATTAGATGATGAAAAAGAAATTGCAGATTTAGTAGAATTGTATCTGCAAAATGAAAATTATCAGATATATAAATTTTATACATCAGAAGAAGCAATTAATTGTATTGATACCAAGAAAATAGATGTTGCTGTTTTAGATGTGATGATTGAAGGAAAAGATGGATTTGAAATTTGTAGATATATTCGTGAAAAAGGACTAAAATTTCCTATCATTATGCTAACTGCTAAAATAGAGGATAATGATAAGATAAAAGGATTAACATTAGGAGCAGATGACTATATTACCAAACCATTTAATCCGTTAGAGTTAGTGGCAAGAGTAAAATCAGCATTAAGAAGATATACATTATACAATGGAGAAAATACATCAAATCATGTAATTGAAATGAATGGATTAGTGATAGATAAAGATAAACACAAATGCTCACTCTATGAAAAAGAAATTGATTTCACACCAATGGAATTTGAAATATTGTTATACTTAGCAGAAAACAGAGGAAAAGTGATTCCTTCAGAAGAGTTATTTGAAAAGGTATGGAAAGAAAAATATTTAGACAGTAATAATACAGTTATGGTGCATATTAGAAGGATAAGAGAAAAATTAAACGAAGATACCAAACATCCAAAATTTATAAAAACAGTATGGGGAGTGGGATATAAAATTGAAAATGAATGAATTAACCAAAAGGAAAATTAGATTAAGTATAACATTAATCACAAATTTAATTGTTGCCTATATCATTTCTATGATTGTTTATTTTATTGCTACTTTATTTTTAGAAAGTGGAATATCTGTTGTAGTAGAGAGCTTAAATTATGAATTATATTACTGGATCGTGAATAACAGAAATATAATTACATATGTATACATTGGTATTGTTATGATTATTGTTATCTATCGATTTATATCAAAATATGTAAATGGTATGCAAGAAGTACATAATGCTTTAGATTTGATATTAAAAGAGGATAATGAAACCATTAAATTACCAAGTGAGATGAGCCAATTTTCTGATAAAATCAATGAAATTAAATATGATTACATACTAAGCAAAAAGAATGAGAGAGAAGCAGAACAAAAGAAAAATGATTTAATTGTATATATGGCACATGATTTAAAAACACCACTAACTTCTATTATTGGATATTTAACCTTATTAAAAGATGAAAAACAAATATCGAAAGAATTGCAAGAAAAGTATATCAAAATTGCATTAGATAAAGCCTTAAGAGTAGAAGAATTAACTAATCAATTTTTTGATATTACAAGATATAATTTGCAAAATATGCCGATTAATAAACAAGAAATAAATTTAGTATATTTATTAAAACAAGTGATTGATGAATGTTATCCTATGCTTGAAAAAAGAAATTTAAAATGCCATCTGGAATCTGTTGATAAAGTAATGTATGTGGGAGATGGTGATAAACTAGCAAGGGCGTTTGATAATTTATTAAAAAATGCTATTAATTATAGTTATGAAAATACCACAATAGAAATACAGTTAGAGGAAAATGAAGGAAAAATATCCATTGTATTTAGGAATAAAGGAGATAAAATTCCACAATATAAATTGGATAAATTATTTGAAAAATTTTATAGAGGAGATGATGCAAGAACTAGTAGTACTGGTGGAGCAGGATTAGGACTTGCTATAACCAAACAAATTATAGAGTTGCATCAAGGTAAAATTTATGTTAAAAATGATAGTGAATATATAGAATTCTTTATAGAATTATAAAATAACAAGTAAATATGTATAACGGATTTGCAACAAAAGAAATGACAAACAAATATCATTTAAAAGAAGAATTGTGATAAAATTAGTGTAAGGATTATAAGATTTTATCATATAAGTTACTGCTATGAGAGCTAATATTAAGTTTTCATAGTAGTAACTCATGCATATATCTAAAAAATTTTGAAAAAGTATTGACAAAATGAAGAAAACCCAGTATAATTTATAAATGTCAAAAGTAATGCAGGTGTAGTTCAATGGTAGAACCTCAGCCTTCCAAGCTGATGACGTGGGTTCGATTCCCACTACCTGCTCCAAATTATAACAACTTACGAACTATAAGGTTTGTAGGTTGTTTTTTTATAAACAAAAAATGTTCTCTTTCTGGAAAGGAGGACATTTTTAATGCTTGAATTTAAGATAATACAGGAATTAAAACCTAATGAGGAATTATTGGAAATCATTAAAAATTATAATTACACAATTAAGAATGGAAAGATTAAGCATTTAATGGTTACTAATTTACAATTTATAGAACCTACTGAATATCTAATTACACATCCAATTACTCTTACAATACTAGAATACAAAGTAAACGAAATATCTAATAAAGCGTTCTATATCAAAGAATATCA
>CALXZW010000068.1 GCA_944393345.1 uncultured Clostridia bacterium | reverse complement strand
AGAAGAAGGAGATTATGAAACAGCAAAAGAGATAGGAAGAAGATTTCCAGACGATGCTACAATTCAATCACAAATGGCAATAGTAGAAAAAGCAGAAGGCTGCGCTCCTATTCCAGCAGAAATGCTATTAGAGGAAGAGGAAGAAGAGAAGGAAGAAGAAAGAAGTTCAAAAAAAAGAAGAAGACAAGAATTCTTAACTTCGCTAAGAGAATGGGAAACACAAAAAATGGAGATAAGTGGTAGCAACACAGGTATGGAAAATAATAAAACTGATAGAGATGATGTTCTTGATGATGACCGTAATTAGGAAAGTGTATAAAAAGTACTACATAATAAACTGTTTTTAGTTTATTAGTAGTACTTTTTCTATTAAACAAAAATCTTAATAAAAAATAAATTGATTTATAGAAGATTTTGTGATATAAAAAACAAAGGTGAGCAAAAGGAAGATGACAGGAAGGTGAAAATATGAATATTGATTTTTTAGAAAACTTGCAAGATGCGATAGAAAAAACAATAGAAATTACAAATGAAAGAAAAACTAATTTACAAGGAGCTGATACTTTGGAAGAAAAATTAAACTTAAAAAATGAAAAATATACAATAGATAGGTTTGAAGGAGATGTAGCAGTACTAGAAAATAGAGAAAACGGGGAAATGCTAAATATAGATAGAAAAAAATTACCAAAAGATGCAAAAGAAAGTGATATTTTAAAATTTTCAAATGGAAAGTTTGAAGTAGATAAAGAAGAAACAAAAACTATAGAAGAAAGAATAATAGATAAAGCAAATAGAATTTGGAAATAAAAATAAAATGGGGGATTTCAAAAGATGGGAAGAAGAAAAAAATCAAGTAAAAACCAAAAAATAGTTGCAAGTATTTTTGGAGTGATTTTTCTTGCAATAATAACTTTACTTGGAATAAATCAAGATACGCTAAATAGTTTTACAAAAATTGAAGAAGAAACAAGTAATAACATAACAGCAGAAAGTATGGCTACTTCAACTAGTAGTGAAGTTACAGGAAATCTAACAGTAGACTTTATAGATGTTGGGCAAGCAGATAGTATATTGATTACAAATAATAATGAATCTATGCTTATAGATGCAGGAAACAACGAGGATGGAGAAGATGTCGTAAAATATTTAGAAAATAAAGGAATAAAAAAACTAAACTATGTTGTTGGTACACATCCACACGAGGACCATATTGGTGGATTAGATGATGTAATAAATAGTGATATACAAATAGAAAATATATTAATGCCTAAAATTACAACAACAACAAAAACTTTTGAAGATGTGTTAGATGCAATAGAAAATAAAGGGCTAACTGTTGAAGCACCTGGTAAAGGATATGAATTTAAAATAGGAGAAGCAAATTGTAAAGTTATGACAGACTCTATAATAGATAAAGACAACTTGAACATATCTTCAATAGTTATAAGATTAACATTTGGAAATAATAGTTTCTTATTTATGGGAGATAGTGAAGAAGAAAATGAAAAAACAATCTCTTGGCCTAAAACAGACGTCTTAAAAGTTGGACACCATGGCTCAAATACAAGTAGTAGTGAAAAATTCTTAAATGAAGTGTCACCTAAATATGCAGTAATTATGGCAGGAGAAGGCAATTCTTATGGACTTCCAAAAGATGAGATAGTAAAAAGAATAGAAAGTCTAGGAACAACAATATATAGGACAGATAAAAATGGAACAATAGAAATGATTTCAGATGGGAATGAAATAAAAATAACAACTGAAAAGTAAGAAAATAATAATATAACAATAATCATAAGGAGTAGTAACTAAAAAGGCTACTCCTTTTAGAACATTATTGATTGAATTTTGATAAACTACTTGACAGTTTTGCTGAATAAAGATAAAATAAAATAGGTAGGAAAAAATATATTTAAAATCAAAATTAATATATATATTTTATTCGAACATTGAAAAATAAATAAAGAAAGAGGTGTATGATTTTGAACATTGTAATTATCATCGCCGCTGTCTTAATCTCATTTGCAATTGGTGTGCCAGTAGGAATGGCATATAGAAAGAAAATTGCAGAATCTAAAATAGGTGGAGCTGAAAAAGAAGCAAAAAGAATATTAGAAACAGCTCAAAAAGAAGCAGAAAACTTGAAGAAAGAAGAAATTATTAAGGCGAAAGAAGAAATAATGTCAAGCAGAAAAGAATTAGATCAAGAGATTAAAGAAAGAAGAGGCGAAGTACAAAAACAAGAAGCTAGACTTATTCAAAAAGAAGAAAATCTGGACAGACGTTCAGAAAATTTTGAGAAAAAAGAACAAGAACTTGAAAAGCAATTTCAAGATTTAGAAAAAGAAAAAGAAAAGCTTCAAGAATTATATGACCAACAAATGGTGGAACTTCAAAAAATTGCATCTTTATCTAAAGAAGAAGCAAAACAAATGCTATTATCAGAGATGGACAAAGAATTGGTCGCAGAAAAAGCAGCTTTGATTAGAGAAAAAGAGCAAAAAGCCAAAGATGAAGCAACAAAAAACGCAAAAGAAATTTTAAGTTATGCAGTCCAAAAATGCGCAGCAGATCATTCTCAAGAAACTACAGTATCAATAGTATCGCTTCCAAATGATGATATGAAAGGTAGAATTATAGGAAGAGAAGGTAGAAATATAAAAGCTATTGAAACTTTAACAGGAGTAGATTTGATAATAGATGATACACCTGAAGCAGTAGTTTTATCAGGATTCGATCCATTAAGAAGAGAAGTAGCAAAAATAACATTAGAAAAACTAATAGATGATGGTAGAATACATCCAGCTAAAATTGAAGAAATGGTAGAAAAGGCTAAGGAAGAAGTAGAAAATACTATTAAAGAAGAGGGCGAAAGAGCAGTTTTGGAAACAGGAGTAATTGGTCTTCATCCAGATTTAGTAAAATTAATAGGAAAGTTAAAATATAGGACAAGTTATGGACAAAATGTATTAAACCATTCAATTGAAGTATCAAATTTAGCAAGAATAATGGCAGAAGAATTAGGATTAGATGCTAAAAGAGCAAGAAGAGCTGGTTTATTGCATGATATAGGAAAAGCTTTAGATCATGATATGGAAGGAACACATGTAGAAATTGGTGTAGAAGTTCTAAAAAAATATAAAGAAAATCCACTTGTTATAAATGCAGTAGAAGCACATCATGGAGATGTAGAACCTTTAAGCTTGGAAGCTGTTTTAGTACAAGCTGCTGATGCAATATCTGCTTCAAGACCAGGAGCAAGAAGAGAAACATTAGAAGCATACATCAAAAGATTACAAAATCTTGAGGAAATTGCAGATTCATTTGATGGTGTTGAGAAATCATTTGCGATTCAAGCAGGTCGTGAAGTTAGAATTATTGTTAAACCAGATAAGATTTCAGATGATAAAATGACGATTTTAGCTAGAGATGTTGCTAAAAAAGTAGAAAATGAAATGGATTATCCAGGACAAATTAAAGTAAATATTATTAGAGAAACAAGAGTAGTAGATTATGCTAAATAAAATGAAAAGCTATAGTAAAAACTATGGCTTTTTTATTTTTAGGTAGTTGCAAAAAAATAAGATATATAGTAAAATATCAAAAAGAAAGAATAAAGAAAGAAGGAATTAACTTGAAAATATTAGCAGTAGGTGATTTGGTAGGGACAGCAGGAATTAAGGAATTAAAGAGGCAGTTAAAAAAAATAAAAGAAAAAGAAAAAATAGATTTTGTTATAGTAAATGCAGAAAATTCAGCAGAAGGAATGGGGATAACAGAAAAAAATTTTAATGAATTATTAGAAGAAAATATTGATGTGATTACGATGGGAAATCATACTTGGGGAAAAAAAGATATTTTTAAATTTATTGATAATCCAAAATTAATAAGACCAGCAAACTATCCAAAAGATGTAGTTGGAAAAGGTTATGGAATATATAATTGTAATAATAAAAAAATAACAGTTATAAATTTAATTGGTAGAGTAGATATGAATGTATTATCGGAAAATCCGTTTTTAAAAGCAAAAGAAATAGTTGAAAAAATTCAAAAACAGGTAGATATAATACTAATAGATTTTCATGCAGAAGCAACAGCGGAAAAAATAGCAATGGGATATTATTTGGATGGAAAAATAACAGCTTTGTATGGTACACATACACATGTCCAAACTGCAGATGAAAAATTATTACCACAAGGAACAGCATATATTACAGATATAGGAATGACGGGACCAAAGTATTCTGTTATTGGAATGGATATACAAGCATCAATTAAAAGGTTTGAAACAACATTACCAGAAAAATATAAAATAGCAACAGGTGAATGTATTTTTAATGGGGTAATATTTGATATTGATGATAATACAAATAAAGTAAAAGAAATAAAAAGAATAAATATAAAATAGTAATAGAAAATTTGAATTTAATAATAAAAAAATGTCGAAAACCTGCTAAAAATGCGATGGAATCTAGTTAAATTTTCTAAAAAATGCTTTACAATATTTTCCAAATAATGTAAAATAAAAACTGTTAAAAGTTGCAACAAAAAATAAAAAAATAGGAGGCAAAAGAAAATGGAAATTTTAAAGATTTCAGCAAAATCAAATCCTAATTCTGTAGCAGGAGCAATAGCAGGATTAGTAAAAGAGTCAAACAAAGCAGAAATGCAAGCAATTGGAGCAGGAGCATTAAACCAAGCGGTAAAAGCAGTTGCAATCGCTAGAGGGTTTGTTGCACCATCAGGTGTGGATTTAATATGTATACCAGCATTTGCGGAAGTAGAGGTTGAAGGAGAAGATAGAACTGGTATAAAACTAATAGTAGAAACAAGAAAGTAAAATAAATATGAAGGGATTCTTATTTTTAAGAATCCTTTTTGTTTTGATTTTTAGGTATGGTCTTCAAAGTTAAAAAATCATTGTTTCAAAATTGTCTTAAAATTACTTGAAATTTTGTTAAATATAATGTATGATAGCAACAGATAGAGGTGGAGTATGAAATCAAATTGGTCAAAATATGTGTTTCTAGTAATAGTTATTATAATTGTGATTTTTGCAATATTTAAAATCAAAATTGATGAAAAACAACATCAATATACTGAGAATAATACAGCTAATGCCGAAAGAAAAAAAGTAACAGAAATAAAATTAGGAATAACAAGTTTAGATACAATGAATCCAATTTTAAGCAAAAATAAAAATATTCAAGATGTTTCAAAATTAATATATGATCCATTAGTAACATTAACGTCTGATTATAAAGCGGAACCTTGTCTAGCGAAAGAATGGGCGAAACAAGGGACATCATATTTAATTAAACTAAAAGAAAATGTAAAATGGTCAGATGGAATGAAATTTACTGCAGATGATGTAAAATTTACAATAGATAGATTAAAAGATTCTGATTCTATATATTCTGCAAATGTGCAAGATGTTGTGGGACTAGATATAATAGATGATTATACAGTAAAGATTAATTTAAGCAAGGAAGTACCATTTTTTGAGTATAATCTTACTTTTCCAATACTTTCAAAGGATTATTATGAAGCACAAGACTTTGTAAACACTGAAAAAAATGTTTCACCAGTTGGGACAGGTAAATATAAGATTTCACAAGTTACACAATCATATATTTTATTAGAAAAAAACAATTATTATTGGGATAAAGAAAAAGAATTAACATTAGAAAAAATAACCTTAAACATATATTCTTCAATAGGTGAGTTATATAATAGTTTTAAAACAGGAAATATAGATTTAATTGCAACAGATAATGATAACTTACAAGAATATATAGGTACAATAGGTTATTCACTAAAAGAAATAAAAGGTAGAGAATATACTTTTCTAGCGTTAAATACTCAAAATTATTTTTTGGCAAAGCAAGAGGTAAGGAAAGCAATTGCATATTCAATAGATAAACAAAACATAATATCGAGTATATATAATAATAAATATTATACAAGTTCGTTTCCATTAGATTATGGGAATTGGCTATGTGAAGAAAGTGATGCTAGTTCTGGATATAATGTTGAACAAGCTAAGCAATTGCTTACAGATAACGGATGGAGTTATAAAAACGGTTTTTGGCAAAAACTAGAAAATTATAGAACACAAAAAATATCATTAAATTTATTAGTAAAAGAAAGTGATAGTTCTAAAGTAGCGGTAGCAGAAAATATAAAGAATCAATTAGAAAATCAAGGAATAAGAATAAATATAGTTAAAGCAAATGATGAAAAATATAATACTGATTTAAAAAATAAGAATTATGATATAGTGTTATGCAGTACATATATATCTCCAAGTCCAAACTTAGATACATATTTTGGTGAGAATAATTTAGCTAATTATACAAACGAAGAGGTTATCAATATACGAAGTGAAGTTATAAATACAACAGATGAAAATGTAATAAAAGAAAAATACAAAAGATTAATAGAAATTTATAAAACAGATATGCCATATATAAGTTTATATTTTAATAAATATACTGTAGCATATAGTTCAGAATTAGCGGGAGAAATGACTCCAAATTGGTTTTATCAATTTTATGGTATAGAAGGTTGGTATAAGTAAAAAATTATTGTATAGGAAATTTTATAAAAAGTATTGACAAAACAAATTTTTGATATATAATGTTAATACAAACGGAAGTTTGCAAAAATAAGGAGGAAAAAATATGGAAGAAAATACAGAAAAGAAAAAAGCGTTGGAAATGGCAATGAGCCAAATAGAAAAACAATTTGGAAAAGGTTCAGTAATGAAATTAGGAGAATTTAAAGCAATGGAAGTAGAAGCAATACCAACAGGAGCTTTAAGTTTAGATATAGCATTAGGAATTGGAGGAGTACCTAGAGGAAGAATTATAGAAGTTTTTGGTCCAGAATCATCTGGTAAAACGACATTAGCTCTACATATT
>CALXZW010000067.1 GCA_944393345.1 uncultured Clostridia bacterium | reverse complement strand
GCTAAAGGACCTTTTTGAGAATCAGAATAAATTTTTCCCCAAGCCCATGGCATTTTTTTTGCCATTTCACGATATGCTGTAGTAGTAACTTTTTCTATTGTTTTATTTACATATTTCATACAATCTATCATTTCTACATTGTTATTAGCAAAATTAGATAATATATATTCATTTATAGATTTAGCGGCATTTAAATGTCCGCCTCCATATGAAGCATAAAAGATTAAAATTTTCATATTTAAAATAACTCCTTATTTTTTTTATATATTCTAACATAAAAAATAAAAATTTACAAAAAAATGGAATAAATTTATTAAAAATAAGCAAAATATATATGAATAAATAAAAAAAGAAAAGGTGATAAATTGAAAAGGATTGTAAGAATAATAATTATAATATGTATACTTATTATAAGTATATTTTTAGCAATGTTAGAAAATGATAAAAATATGCAAAATATAAGTTATGCTTCATCATCCTCTAATTCAGATATTCAATTAATGGCAAGAGCTATTAATGGAGAAGCAAGAGGAGAACCTTACGAAGGACAAGTTGCAGTAGGAGCGGTAATATTAAATAGGGTAAAAAGTTCACAATTTCCAAACACTATAGCGGGTGTAATATATCAATCAGGAGCTTTTACAGCAGTTTCAGATGGGCAGATTAATGTCCCAATTTCTGAAGGGTCTACTGTATATAAAGCGGCAAGAGATGCAATGAATGGTTGGGATCCAACAGGAGGATGTATATATTATTTTAATCCAGATACTGCAACAAATAAATGGATTTGGTCAAGGGAACATGTTAAAACAATAGGAAAACATCGTTTTTGTAAATAATAAGTGAGGAGAGAAAAATTATGAATAAATTAATTGAATGGAAAAATAGATTAAAAAAGGAGCATATGTTTAGTGTAATAATTGGTTTATTTGCTATAAGTCTAATTTTAGTTTTTACTATATTTACAAAGCAAAAAGAATATAGACAGGCAGCTGAAAACTCATATAATATGGCTTTTTTTGAATTAGTTGATTATGTGCAAAATGTAGAAACATATTTGGCTAAATCATTAATATCAACAACACCAGAACATGGTGCAGAAACTTTAACAAATTTATGGAGAGAAGCAAATTTGGCACAAGCATATTTAGCAAGATTACCAATAGAAAGTCAAGAATTAGAAAATACAGAAAAATTTTTAAATCAAGTTAGTGATTATAGTTATTCGTTATCAAGAAAGAATATTTATGATGAAAGTTTAAATGATGAAGATTTAAAAAATTTAAAAGAATTGCATGGATATAGTTTAGAATTGGAAAATACATTGAACCAGCTATCAGAAGATTTAAATTCTGGAAGGTTTAAATGGGATGAATTAACTAAAAAGGGAACAATAGCATTTGCACAGCAAGTAGACAATGTTTCTAAAGAAAGTTTTAGTAATTTAGAAGAAAATTTTCATGAATATTCTGGACTAATTTATGATGGAGCATTTTCAGAACATTTAACAAATACTGAGAAAAAAGGTTTAACAGGTGAAGATATTAGTGAAGAAGATGCCAAAAAAAGAGTAGAAGAAGTATTAAAAAATTCTCAAATAGAAGAAATAACTAATTTAGGATTATCAGAAAATGCAACTATACAAGTATATGATTTTTCTATAAAAACAAATAAAGAAGAAAATATAAATATTGCTATTTCAAAAAAAGGCGGACATTTAGTATATATGAATTCAAACAGAGATGTAAATGCCGAAATAATATCACAAGAAGAAGCAAATCAAAAAGGCACAGAGTATTTATCAAATATAGGATTTCCGAATATGAAAGAAACATATTATTTAAAACAAGAAGGGATAGTAACTATAAATTATGCTGCAACACAAGATAATGTTATAATTTATCCGGATTTAATTAAAGTAAAGGTTGCACTTGATAATGGAGAAATATTAGGAATTGAAACAAGTGGTTATTTAAATAACCATGAAGAAAGAAAAATTGATAGTGTAAAAATAAGTATAGATGAAGCAAAGAAAAACTTAAATAATGAATTGGAAATTAAAAGTGAAGGACTTGCTATAATTCCAACAGAGTGGCAATCTGAAATTCTTTGTTATGAATTCAAAGGAAAAATAGATGAAAGAGAATTTTTAATATATATAAATGCTACAAATGGAAGAGAAGAAGATATACTTTTAATTAAAGATACACCTAATGGAACATTAACAATGTAAACAAAATTTAAAGAGATAGTAGAAATTAAATTTGTACTATCTCTTTATAAATTAATGTCTTTTGTATGTATCTTTTGACAATAATTCTTTTGAAACAATTTGTCCATTTTTCTTTAATATTTTATATGCTTCTGAATATATTGCAGTAGAAGTTCTACCTGTCTCATAAGAAGAAATAGAAACTTCGTAATCATTTTCTGTTTTCATACCAAAAATTTGAAAACTTGCAACACCGCCAGAAACAGAACATACTAATTTTATTGGATAATCTCTATTATTTTTAAATTTAAAATCTAGAGCACCATAAACAACAGTTGCATCTCTACTAGCGGTAACGTAAGAAGGAACAAATTGATGGTTTGATCTTTCCACGATTTCTAGATTTGCATAAATAACAGCATTGTATAGTGTAGATGTAATTTGACAAATTCCTCCACCTAAGCCATCTACAACTTGTCCAGAAAGATATATTGGTGCTTCTTTATATCCAGCAGCTATTGTTCTTGCACCTACTACTTTATTATATGAAAATATTTCACCAGGCATAATAACAGTACCATTAATTTTATTTGAAGCTAATTTTAAGTTAGTCGTTCTATTGGTATCTCGTGCAGAATATTTAGTAGAAAAAGATGATAATAAATCTGGAAATGCTTCAGTACCAATCATATTAGTTGTAACATTAGGCTTTGAATATTTTAAAGGTATTATATATTCATCTTTTACTTCAGAAATTATATTTTTGGCTTCATCTATGGAAATATTAAAGTCTACACCATCTTCACTAGGATATACCATAAAAGGATTTTGGGTATAATAGGCATCAACAGGTTCTTTATAAATTTCATTATGTATTTTTTCTATATCGATAGGATTAGGCTGTTCAGTTTTTACTGCTATTTCAACAGGAGTATCAATACAAGAAAAATTTGAAATTGCAGTTTTTATATTTTCTATAGTTTTTTCTGTATCAACAATATTACCTTCTTTTCCAGCAGTAATTATTAAATTTGAATTTTCTATATAATAACTACTTTGAACAACTGCATCAGGTAGTTGAGTTGATAAATCTTGTAAATATTTAGTTAATTGATCTTCATCAAGTTTTATATTAGGTTCAACATTAACTTTTCCAAACATTGTTGATAAAACATAAAGATTATTTTCAAAAATATTTCCTTGTCTACCAATTTTATAAGCTGTTTCTGTAGCAGTTTTGGTATCGAAAGTAGCATTCATTTGTGATAAAGAAACAGTTGCAGTAAAATCATTATGTTTTATTGTTATTTCATCAGGTATTTTAGATGATAAAAAGTTATCGATTTGATATTTAGCATCTGCTTTACTTAATCCTGAAACATCTATTCCTTTAATTGATACACCAGAAATAATATTTGGATTTAAAAAATTAAATGCAGTAAATCCTAAAAATAAAACTAAAATACTTGTAATTATTATAATAAATATAAGTAAAAATATAGCAGATAAATTTGGGGATTTAGAACTGCCTAATGGTGTATAATTATTTACTTTTTCTTCAGACATTTCTGAATCTAAATTTATTTTTTCATTAGTATTATCTATATCGAGAAGTTGGTTTGTATTAATCTCTTCCTTATTATTAAAATCTGCTTTTTTTTCTAAAACATTATTATTTGAGTTCATAAAAAATCTCCTTTGTAAAAGTCAATATTATTTTTATTATATCATATTATGAAGAAAAATGTTATAAAAAATCAAAAAATTGCTAAAATAAAATTTAAAAAAATGCAAACAATAAAAATAGTAAAATTAATTTTTGATTTTACTTAAAAAATTAGTATAACTATAAGGAGGACAATATGTCTAGAAATAGTAAATTAATTTCTCAAAATCTTAGAGAAGAAATAGCAAAAGAATTAGGAGTATATGAACAAGTAAAAAAAGATGGAGGAAGTTGGGAAAATGTTTCTTCTAAAGACTGTGGAAATATAGTTACAAAAGCAATAGAAATTGCAAATAGAGCGGTAGAAACAAAGTAGTTCAAATTAAAAAAGGCAGATTTTTCTGCCTTTTTTAATTATATGTAGATAAGTAAGAAATATAAAAATAACATGAATAAATAAATTTTTAAAATGTAAAATTTATTTTAGTTGCAAAAAAGATTAAAAAAGAATATAATATTAAAAAATATTAAGAGGTGAAAAATGAAGAATATAACAGTTAAAGATATTATAAAAATAACAAAAGGAAATTTAATAATAGGAAAAGAAGACGTGGAGTGTATAAGTTTTTCTAAAGATACAAGAACTATAAATGAAAATGATACATATATAGGAATAAAAGGAGAAAAATTTAATGGTAATGACTATTGGCAAGAAGCATTAGATAAAGGTGCAATTTGTGTAATTGTAGAAAATATTGATTTTAATAATGAAGATTTAGAAAAATATCAGAATAAAGTAATAATAAAAGTAGAAAATACACATGAGGCATTGTATAAAATTGCCGAATATAAAAGAAGTTTATATGATATACCTGTAATAGCTATAACAGGTAGTGTAGGAAAAACAAGTACAAAGGACATAATAGCAAATGTTGTTTCTCAAAAATTTAAAACGTTGAAAACAATAGGAAATAATAACAATAATATAGGAATGCCATTTACAATATTAAATTTAAAAGACGAAGAAGCAATGGTACTAGAAATGGGAATGAATCATTTTGGAGAAATAGAGTTGTTATCAAAAATAGCTAAACCTAATATATGTGTAATAACTAATATTGGAACATCACATATTGGAAACTTGGGATCACGAGAAAATATTTTAAAAGCCAAATTAGAAATATTAAAATGTGCGATAAATCCTATTGTTATAGTAAATAACGATAATGATTTATTACATAATTGGTACGAAAATAATAAAGAAAAATATAATATTTTAACTTATGGAATTGAAAATTTAAGTGATATAAATGCAGTGAATATAAAATTAGAAAAAGAATATAGTATATTTAATTGTAAAAGATGTGAAAAAGAAAAGTTAATTAAAGTTCCTGTTGCAGGAGAACATTTCATATTAAATGCATTAAGTGCAATTTTAGTAGGAAAAAGTTTAAATATAGATGATGAAAAAATAAAAGTTGGAATTGAAAAATTTGAGCTTACTAAAAAGAGAACAGATATTATAAAATTAAATAATGGAGTGCAAATAATAAATGCTACATATAATGCCAGTCCAGAATCAATGCAAGCAAGTTTAAAAGATTTATCAAAATTTAAAGAAAATAGAAAAATTGCTGTATTAGGTGATATGCTGGAATTAGGGGATTTTTCAGAAGAATTACATAGAAAAGTAGGGGAAGAGGTATATAAAAACAAAATAGACATATTATTGTGTTATGGAGAAAATTCTATAAAAATGATAGAAGAAACTCAGAGATTAGGAATGAAAAAAGAAAATACACATTATTTTCAAAAAAAAGAAGATATTTTAGAATATTTAAAAAATAATATGAAAAGTGGAGATGTAATATTATTTAAAGCATCAAATGGAATGAAATTTTACGAATTAGTAGAAAATTTAATAAAAAGTGAGTAGGTGTAATATGGATAAAATTAAATTAGGAGTGATTTTTGGCGGAATGTCTACGGAAAATGAAGTTTCTGTTGTTTCTGCTAACTCAGTTATAAGCAATTTAGATAAAGATAAATATGAAATTTTTCCAATATATATTTCAAAAGAAGCAAAGTGGTATAAAAATATAGATAAAAATGAAATATTAAATTGTAAAAGAGATATAGAAAAATTGGAAGAAATAGAAAATATAACTAAATATTTAAAAGGTTTAGATATAGTTTTTCCTGTTTTACATGGATTGTATGGAGAAGATGGTACAATTCAGGGAATGTTAGAAATATTAAAAATACCATATGTGGGTTGTAAAGTATTAGCTTCTAGCATTGGAATGGATAAAGTATATACAAAAATAATATTTGAAAAAGCAGGAATAAAACAAACTAAATATGTATACATAAAAGAATTTAAAGAAAAATATATTTATGTTGATGAAAGTTTCAATGAAAAAATATTAGATTTAAATGAAATTATAAATGAAATAATTAAAAAACTTAAATTTCCTATGTTTATTAAACCTTCAAATTCAGGGTCAAGTGTAGGGGTAAGTAAAGCCAAAAATATTGAAGAATTAAAGAAATATATAGAAGTCGCTAAAAAATTTGATACTAAAATATTAATAGAGCAAGGCATAGAAGGTAAAGAAGTAGAATGTGCAGTACTAGGAAATGAAGAAGTTATTAGTTCATGCGTTGGAGAAATAAAATCAGCAGAAGAATTTTATAGTTACGATTCAAAATATAGAAATGCAGATTCTAAAACTCTTATACCAGCGGATATACCAGAAAATGTCGCAAAAACCATACAAAACCAAGCTATAAAAGCATTTAAAGCAATTGATGGTAAAGGAATATCAAGAGTCGATTTTTTTGTTGAAAAAGGAACTAATGACATATACATAAATGAAATTAATACTATGCCAGGATTTACAAATATTAGTATGTATCCCAAACTATTTCAAGCTTCTGGAATAAATTATAGTAATTTATTAGACTTAATAGTAAATTTGGTAAAATAAAATTTAATATAACGATAAAAAATCTACAAAAAGTGTAGATTTTTTTTAATTTTATGATAT
>CALXZW010000066.1 GCA_944393345.1 uncultured Clostridia bacterium | reverse complement strand
GCTTAATGATAATCTCCTATTTGAAATTATTGGTAATATTACAATTTCGTAATATTTTATGAAATTACCCTGATAAAAAAGTAGAAAAAATTTAAATTATATGATAATATACATAAAAGGAGAAATAAAAGATGTATTTAAATTTTAAAGAAGATATAGAATACGATAAATTATTGAAACCAGCACAAATTATAAAAAATGGTGGATTGGTAATATTTCCTACAGAAACAGTATATGGGATAGGAACAAATGCTTTAAATTCAAAAGCAGTTAAAAAGTTATATGAAGTAAAAAAGAGACCATATGAAAAACCCATAAGTCTTTTAGTAAATAGTATAGAAATGATAGAAAATATCGCAAAAGATATTACAAAATTAGAGTATGAATTAATTAAAAAATTTTTTCCAGGACCATTAACAATTATATTAAAGAAAAAAGAAAATATATCTAATATAGTAACTGCTAACAAAGAAACAGTTGGTGTAAGAATGCCTCAAAACGATATTGCTCTTAAGTTAATTGAATATGCTGGAGTGCCAATTGCTACACCTAGTGCAAATATTTCAGGAAAGCCTAGTGGAACAAATATGAAAGATATAATGAGAGATTTTGAAAAAAAGGTAGAGTATTTTATTGACAATGGATCTAGTAAGATAGGGCAAGCATCTACTATTGTACAAATAATAGATGAAACACCATATATTTTAAGAAAAGGAGCAATATCTGAATTAGAAATAAAAAAAGTTATTGACAAAAAGAGATTACAGTTGTAAACTTATAACATAAAGGTTTACAATTGTAATCTTTTTTAATTATAAAAAATGTTATTTAGAATATAGGAGGATTTAAATGTTTAATAAAAAATATAATATTACAGAAGCAGAATTAGAAATAATGAACTTATTATGGGAAAAAGGACAACTTACTTTAAACGAAATTGTAGAAGAATCAAGTAAGGAGACTGCAAAAAACAAAAGTACTATTAAAACTTTATTATATAGACTAATTGAAAAAGGAAGTGTTCGTTCTTTAGAACAAAAAGCAAAGGAAAATAAATATATGGCAATGATTTCGCAAAAAGATTATTTAAAAAAGGAAAGTGAATCTTTTTTAGAAAAAATATATAAAGGAAACACTAACAAATTACTATTAAATTTTGTGGAAGAAAAGAAAATATCTAAAAAAGATTTACAAGATCTACTTAATCTAATTGAAAGTGAGGATTAACATATGTTTGAATTATTTTATAATATTGTCTATGTATCAATAATTGCAAGCATATTAGGTATTATAGTATTAATCTTACGAAGAATTTATGATAATAAAATATCACCTACTTGGAAATTTGCTATGTGGATACTAGTTTTAATTAGTTTATTAGTTCCTACTAGATTTACTTTACAGTCTAAGAATACATATGAATTTTTAATAAGTGGAATAATAGATAAAATAGAATTATTAAAAGAAAATTTTATAGCAAATCAAAATGGAAAAATAATAATTTATATATGGTTAATTGGAATTATATTATTAACTATATATTACATATCAACAACAATTTTTATGAATAAAAGAATAGGAAAAAATAAAATAGAAGATGAAAATATTTTAAATATTTTAGAAGATGTAAAAAAACAAATGAAAATAAAAAGAAATATAAAATTAATAAAGCAAAACTATAAAAAGGTTCCTTGCATATATGGAATATTTTCACCTAGCATATTATTAACAGATGAAATTTTAGAAAAAGATGAAAAAACTTTAAAATATATTTTTCTACACGAACTAGCACATTTTAAAAGAAAAGATTTAATTACAAATACATTATTAGTACTTATAATGATTATTCATTGGTTTAATCCTATTTTATGGATTTGTTTTAAACAAGTAAGGCAAGATATGGAATTAAAAACAGATGAAATGGTTTTAAATAAAATAAAAAAAGAAGAAGAAAAGGAATATGCAAAAACATTAGTAGAATTACTCCCAATATCCCAAAAGGAAAACCAGACAGTTAAATTATTGTGTGTAACAGATGGAAAGAAAAATATGGAAAGAAGAATAAAAATGATTAAATTATCAGATAAATTTAAAGAATATAAAACTTTAATTGGTTTAGCAACACTTTTAATTGTACTATCTATTGGAACATTTATTTTTACTAGAATAGAACCGAAAGGCGAACAAATAATTAATCATGTACAGTATTTTGAGACACCAGATAGAATAATATATAAAGAAAAAGATAAAGACAATTATTATGTATTTATATCTGCCAAACAAGATTATACAGATATTTTAAACAAATTAATTGAAGGTATAGATAGTATAGAAGCAGGAGAAAAACTATCTGAAGAAGAAATAAAAAAAATAGAAGAAAATGAAAATTACATTGAACTAGATTATGATACTATAAGTAAGAATTATATCATAGCTTATGAAAAAGAAAATTATAATGTTATTAAAAGAAATGAAAATGGTGGAGAAGTAGTAAAGACAAAAATTAAAAATGCAAAACAATTAAGTAAATTGATTCAAGAAAAAATAAGCACTAATAGTAATAACTGTTATCATATGAAAGATTCAAAACAATATACTGTAAAAGATGAAATAAGTAAGCATGTATTAGCAAGATATATTTCAGACCTTAAAGTATATGAGAATGGTATTTATGGCATAAAAATACAGAATGTAGAAAAATTAAATGAAATATTAAAAAGATATAATATAGAACTAGAAGATAATATAACAAGTGATATTTTTGATAAAGCTGATATTATAATAATGATATCACAATACGATATTGAAAGTATAGAAACAAGAATAGGTGGAATTGATTATAATTTTACTGGTAAAAAAAGAGAAGATACTTTTGTAGTAAATATATTTGCTGCAAGTAAGGCAATAAACACAAATTGTATTTATAGAAACATTAATAATACAATAAAATAGGAGAAAATTATGAAGAAAAAGATTTTAATTTTAATATGTGTAGTTATTTTAATTTTAGCTTTTTTAATTTTTTTGTTATTAAATGGAATTATAATACCAACAAAATTAGAAGCAGAAAAATATGAAATAAAAGGTATAGATGTATCAGAATATCAAGGTACAATTGACTGGAAAAAGATAGAAAATCAAGGAATTAATTTTGCATTTATAAAAGCTACAGAAGGCAGTAAAAGTAAAGACAATTGTTTCGACTTTAATTATAAAGAAATAAAGAATACAAATCTTTTATTAGGTATATATCACTTTTTTAGTTTTGAAAGTTCAGGTTATGAACAATATGTAAATTATAAAAATGTAGTGGGAAAAATAGAAGATGATGATGACATTTTTCTTCCAATAATAGATGTAGAATATTATGGTAAATATAAAAGAAATAATGTACATAAAGAAAATTTTAAAAATGAATTACAAGAAATGTTAGGTGAATTAGAAAAAACATATAGAATAAAACCTATTATATATACAACAACAGCTTTTTATAATGATTATATAAAAAATGAATTTAAAAATTATGATATATGGATTAGAAATATTTATCAAAAACCTGTTTTAGAAGAAAATAGAGAATGGAAATTTTGGCAATATACAGGAAAAGGAAGATTAAATGGATATGAAGGGGAAGAGTGGTTCATTGATTTAAATGTATTTAATGGTACTAAAGAAAATTTTGATAATTATATAAAAAGTAAGAAAGAAGAAAAAAGAATGAACTTCAATAAAGAAAAAATAAAAGAAAAGTTAAAAGAAGAGTCAACAGTAACAAATATTTATAAAGCTCTTATAACTAATATAGAAAACAACATATTAACATTAAAAACAGAAGAAGGTGAAACACTAAAAATAATTTTAGAAGATGAAACAAAAGTATTTAATGCTAGAACAAATGAAAATTATAAAATAGAAAATATAAAAGTAAATGATAAAGTAAATTTAGAAAACATATTGAAAAAAGACGGAATAATAACTTTAACAGATAAAACAAAAATTTTAATTATTAGAGATATACATGGAGAAGAATTAAAAAAAGAATTATTAAATAGTGAAGTAGATTTTAGAGTAGAATATATAATAGAAAAAGGGAACAATTATATATTAAAAGGAGAAATAACAGATTGGTATTATATTACTGACTACAATTTAGCAGAGCGTTTTGAAATAGAGGTTTTAGTAAATAACAACACACAAATATTAGGAATTACAGGAAAAACAAAAGAACAATTAAAATATTTATATGGTAATACAATATATATAACTTTTGATAAAAATGAATTAAAAAAAGGAAAATTAGTGGCTATTAATATAGAAGTTATGGGATGTTAATTAATAAAATTGTAAAATATTAAGAAAAAATATTTATATTTTTAGAAATATGTTATAATACATAAAGAGGTGAAAGAAAATGGAAGAAAAAAAATCAAAAAAATTAATTGTAGGAATAGTTACAATAGTAATAATAGCAATAATCGCTACAACATTAATTCTTTTTATAAATAAAAAAGAGGAAGAAGATGCAAAACAATTACTTAATGATTATATTAGTTTAATTAATGAAAAAAATTATGAAAAAATGTATGAAAAAGTTGCTAGTATGAATATGAGCAAAGAGGATTTTATAACAAGAAATAAAAATATCTATGAAGGAATAGACAGTAGTAATATAAAAATAGAAATAAGCGATATCGTAAAAGATGAAAATATGTATAAAATTTCATATCATCAAAAAATGTTTACTTCAGCAGGAGAGGTAGAATTTGATAATACAGCTAAAATATCAAAAGAAGGTAAAGAATTAAAAATTAAATGGACATCAAATTTAATTTTTCCTAAATTAGGAGATACAGATAAAGTAAGAGTATCAACTATAAAATCTACAAGAGGTACTATTTTAGACAGAAATGATATACCACTTGCAGAAGATGGAAATATTGCTTCTGTTGGAATTGTACCACGGAAAGTTAGGCGAAAATAAAGAACAAAACATTGAAAAAATATCAGAATTAACTGGTGTATCTGTAGATTATATAAATAAAAGTTTAGAAGCTTCTTATGTTAAAGATGATACATTTGTACCTGTAAAGAAAATTGTAGATAGTAATATAACTTTAAAAGAACAATTACTTGAAATACCAGGAGTTATGATTAATAAAGAAGGAGCAAGAGTATATTCATTAGGAGAAGAAGCGGCACATTTAATAGGTTATGTTCAAACTATTAATAGTGAAGAATTAGAGCAAAATGAAGGCAAAGGCTATACTACAACAAGTCTAATTGGAAAAACAGGATTAGAAAAAGCTTACGAAGAAACTTTAAGAGGTATAGATGGAACAAAGATTTATATAACTGATTCTCAGGGAAATGAAATATTTCAAATAGCTAAACAAGAAAAAAAGGATGGCAAAAATGTAAAATTAACTATAGATAGTACACTTCAAAAAGAAGTATATGAACAAATGAAAAATGACAAAGGTTTTTTCGTTATAATGGAACCACAAACTGGAGAATTGCTTGCATTAGTTAGTGTACCTACATTTGATTCAAATGATTTTGTTGTAGGATTAACAAATGAGGAATGGAATACTTTAAATAACGATGAAAATAAACCATTATATAACAGATTTATTCAAAAATATTGTCCAGGTTCTACATTTAAACCAATAACAGGAGCAATAGGTTTAAAACTAGGTAAAATTAGTACAGATGAAGATTTTGGCTATACGGGAACAAGTTGGCAAAAAGATGAATCATGGGGAGACTATAAAATAACTACATTAACAGGTTATAGTGGTCCAAAAAATTTATTAAATGCAATGATCCATTCAGATAATATATATTTCGCACAAACTGCTTTAAAAATAGGAGCAATAGACTTGGCTAAAGAATTAAATAATTTAGGTTTTAATGAAAAATTAGATTTTCCACTATTACTTGCTAAATCTCAATATTCAAGTAACAATGGAACAACAATTGAAGGAGAAACTAAACTTGCAGATAGCGGATATGGACAGGGAAGTATTTTAGTAAATCCAATACATATGGCTTCTATTTATTCTAGTTTTGCTAATAATGGAAATATGATTAAACCAATAATAGAATATAATCCAGATAAAACTGGTGAAATATATAAAGATAAAGTATTTTCAGAAGAAGTAGCAAATACAATTAAAAATTCTTTAATACAAGTTGTAGAAAATAAAGAAGGAACAGCAAATGATATGAAAATAGCTGGATTAACTATTGCAGGAAAAACTGGAACGGCAGAACTTAAAAAATCTAGTGAAGATACAGAAAGTGGAACTTTAGGGTGGTTTGATTGTTTTACAGTAAATAAATCAGATGGAACAGATATGTTAATTATAAGTATGGTGGAAAACATTCAAGATAATGCAGATGGAGGAAGTCATTATCTAATAAAAAAGATAAAGAATTTATTTTAAATTTAAATTTTTTTAACAAAATAGAGAGGGGGTTTTATATATGAGAAAACTTCTAATATCTGATTATGATGATACTCTATTCACTGATGAGGAGTCATTAACAAAAAATTTAGAAAAAATAAAAGAATTTAGAGAAAATGCTAATATTTTTGTTATAGCAACTTCAAGAAATTTTGCTTCTATTATGGAGGAAATTAAAAAGTATAATATCTTTTATGATTATTTAATTGTTAATGTAGGCGCAGGATTATTTGATAATCATGGAAAAATGATATATTCAAATTTTATTTCAAACAATGAAAGAAATGAAGTAGAAGAATTTTTAAAAAACTATACAAAAGTAGAAATCACTCGCTATGGAATTGTTGAAGAACAACCTTATGCTTCAGACAAAATAGTAGGCTATAAAATAAAAGGCGATTTAGAATTACTAGAAGAAATAAATGAAATTTTGAAAAAAAATCTTAATAATTTTGAAATTATATTAAAGAAAGAAGAAAAAAAATTATTTTTAAATCATAAAGATAATACAAAAGAAAAAGCTGTCGAAAAACTAATTAAATTATTTCCAGAATATAAGAATTACAAAATACTTGTTGTAGGCGATGATAACGTTGATTATGAAATGATAAAAAAATATGATGGATATAGAATGAAAAATAGCTCTGAATTACTAGTGAAAAATATATCTAAATTTGTTAACTTTGTTGGAGAATTGATATAATTAAAAAGTTAGGTCAATTAAAAAAGTAAAATATATTTAGAAAAAGTAACTTCTAATTACCAGTTAAATGCTATTTAAAAGGATTT
>CALXZW010000065.1 GCA_944393345.1 uncultured Clostridia bacterium | reverse complement strand
GAAATAGGTAAGGCTATTCAATTAGGAAATGGAACAGATGGAACAGTATTTGCAACAGGAGTAACAGTATCAGAAGCTATAAAAGCACAAGAGGAATTAAGTAAAATTGGAATTGAAATAAGAGTTGTTGATATTCATACAATAAAACCAATTGATGAAGAAACAATTATAAAATGTGCTAAAGAAACAAAGAAGTTAATTAGTATTGAAGACCATAATATTATAGGTGGATTAGGCTCTGCAATAGCAGAAGTATTATCAGAAAAATATCCGACAAAATTAATAAGAATGGGAATAAATGATACTTTTGGAAAATCAGGAAAAGCAGAAGAATTAATGAAATATTTTAAAATTACTGCTAAAGATATAATTGAATTATTTAACTAATAAATGTGAATTTTATGTGAAATTTTAAAAATAAAGAAAAAAAGAGATAAATAGTAGAAAATGTAAAAAATCCAACATTTTCTACTATTTTTTTATAAAAAAACTATTGCAAAAAAACAACTTTATTGTTATGATTAGGAAGAATAGAAATTAATAATTGTAAAATAGGGATATTAAGGAGAAAAATATGATAGAATTTAGAAATGTTACAAAGACTTATGATACAGGAACAAAAGCAGTAAAAAATGCTAACTTTGTAATAAATAAAGGTGAATTTGCTTTTTTAGTAGGTTCATCAGGAAGTGGAAAATCTACATTAATAAAAATGATATTAAAAGAAGAAGAACCAACTTCAGGTCATATTATTATAAATGGTAAAGATACTACTTTTTTAAAACCAAGTAGAGTACCATATTTAAGAAGAAGTATGGGAGTAGTATTCCAAGATTTTAGATTATTACCAGATAAAACAGTTTATGATAATGTTGCTTATGCAATGTATATAGTAAGAGCAACACCAAGACATATTAGAAGACAAGTTCCTATGGTACTTTCTTTAGTAGGATTGAGTGGAAAAGCTAAAATGTATCCAAATGAATTATCAGGTGGAGAACAACAAAGAGTTGCATTAGCAAGAGCATTAGTTAATAATCCATCTATGCTAATTGCAGATGAACCAACAGGAAACTTAGACCCAGACACAGCTTGGGATATTATGAATTTATTAAATGAAATAAATATGAGAGGAACAACTGTTGTTGTTGCAACACATGCTAAAGATATTGTTGACAAAATGAAAAAAAGAGTTATACAAATTAATAAAGGCGACATAATTAGAGATGATAAAAAAGGTGGGTATGATAGTGAAATATAATATATTTGGATATCTAATAGGTGAAGGTTTCAGCAATGTATTTAAAAATAAAAAATCAACAGGTGCATCATTAATGATTATGTGTGCAACTATGATAATATTTGGAATATTTTTAATACTTGGTGAAAATATAAATCATATAGTCAAAGAAGTAGAAGATGCACAAGGGATAGAAGTATTTATAAAAGATGATGCAACTGAAGAACAAGTTAAAAAAATGGAAGAAAATATTAGGGCAATAGATGGAGTCAGTACAGTAGTATATAAATCAAAAGAAGAAGCATTAGAGCAAATGAAGGAATGGCTTGGAGAAAGACAAGATTTATTAGCAGGTTATGAAGAAAATAATATTTTTCCTGCTTCATATGTAGTTAATTTGTCAAACCTAGAAAAAAGCAAGGAAATTCAAGATCAAATTTTAACTTTTGAAGGTGTAAAGAAAATCACAAGTAAAGATGAGACTGTTACAGCTTTAATTAATTTAGCAAATGGTATCAAAGTAGTAACAGGAGTTATATTAATTTTATTAGTAATAATATCTATATTTATAATTTCAAATACAATAAAGCTTACAGTACATGCTAGAAGAAAAGAAATATCAATAATGAAATATGTTGGAGCAACTAATGGTTTTATAAGATGGCCTTTTATAGTAGAGGGTATGATTATAGGAATTTTAGCAAGTGCAATTTCAATTGTTATAGTAGGAATTTCATATACATATATAGCTAATCAACTTGTCAATTCAGAATTTATGCAAACAATAAAAATGAGTTTAGTAACATTCAAAGATATGTTTAATTCAATAATATTTGTTTATATGTTATTAGGAATAGGAATAGGAGCGTTAGGAAGTATAATTTCTATGAGAAAATATTTAAAAGTGTAAAGGAGAAAAACATGCGTAAAATTTTATGTAGTGTTTTAGCTTTTGCAATTTGTATTTTTAGTATATTTTCTGTTGTAATGGCAGAAGAATTAAATACTTTACAAGAAGAACAACAAACCTTGCAAAATCAAATAAAAGATGCAAGTGGAGAATTAGAAGAAATTCAAAATGATTTATCAGAAAATTTGCAACAAGTTCAAAAGCTAGATGAAAAAATATCTACTTCTCAAACAGAACTAGATGAGTTAAATGGTAAAATAATAAATTTGCAAAATGATATAAATGAAGTAGAATCTAAATTAGTATTAGCAGAGGAAAATTATAATAAACAAAAAAAGATAGTAGAGCAAAGACTTGTTACAATATATGAATCAAGTGATATACAATATTTAGACGTTATATTAACTTCAAGAAGTATTTCAGATTTTTTATCAAATTATTTTATAATATCAGAATTAGCATCTTATGATGCAGATATGTTAGAATTGCTAGAAAATCAGAAGAAAGAAATTGAATTATCAAAGGAAAAATTAGATAAAAATAGAGAAGAATTAGCGACAATAAAGGCAAATCAAACAAAAACTGCAAAAATATTAGAAAATACAAAAATTGTTAGAGAAAATTTTATTGCTAAATTATCAGATGAAGAAAAGAAAATACAAGCAGATATTGATGAATATAATAAAAGATATGAAGAAATAAATTTAGAAATATTAAATTTAGCACTTCAAGGAATAGATACAAAATATATTGGTGGAACATTAGAGTGGCCAGTTCCAGGTTACACAAGGATTACTTCAAAATTTGGAATGAGAGATCATCCAATAACTGGAGTATATAAATTACATACAGGTGTTGATATTAGCGCACCAATGGGAGCAAATTTTATAGCAGCAAATGATGGAATTGTTACAAAAGCAAGTTATAATAGTGCTTATGGGAATATGGTAATAGTTGATCATGGCGGAGGAGTTTCAACTTTATATGCACATGGCTCAGAAATTTTAGTACAAGTAGGGCAAACTGTAAAAAGAGGAGAAGCAGTTTTAAAAGTAGGCTCAACAGGTTATTCAACAGGACCACATGCACATTTTGAAGTGAGATTAAATGGCGTAGTAACAGATCCAATACCATATATTACAAATGGTTTAATACCAGAAAGTCAAAACAAAGAAGAAAAAGAACAAGAAAATGCAACAAAAAATAATACAACTACAGAAAATACTACAAATATGGAAAATAATAATTAGGAGGAACTTATGAAAAATTATTTATCGAAAATAATAGGAATATTAATTGTAATAGTTGTCTTATTTCAGACTAATTTATCAATAGCAGCGACAATGGAAGATTTAAAAAATGAAAAAGCAGATAATCAACAAGAAATAGAAAATAAGGAGCAAGAAAAAGAAGAAATACAAGCCAAAAAAAGTGAAACAGTAAAGGAAATAGAAGAGATAACTTCACAAATTGAAAGTTATGAAAATCAAATTAATGATTTAACTACTAAAATAGATAGTTTAAATAATGAAATTAAAGAAACTGAAGAAAAATTAGCAAAAGCACAAGAAGATTATGATAAACAAGAAAAATTATTAGAAGAAAGATTAGTAGTTACATATGAAGCAGGACAAACATCATTTTTAGATATTCTATTATCTTCTGATAGTATTACAAAATTAATTTCTAATTATTATTTGGTAAGTGAAATTGCTACAAATGATACTGAATTATTAGATAAAATTCAGAAAGAAAAACAAGAAATTGAAGAAATGAAAATAAGTTTAGAGAACAATAAAAAAGAATTAGATACATCAAAAGCAGAAAAACAAGGAATTGCTACACAATTACAAAATTCTAAATCTGAAAAGGATAAATATGTTGCTCAATTAACAGAAGATGAAAAAGCAATTCAAGATCAAATAGATTCAATAAATGCAATAAATAAAGAGTTGGATGCGGAAATATTGAAAAAGCAAAAAGAAATAGAAGATCAATTAAATCAACAAAGACCAAGTGGTGGTGGAGGTTCTTCAGGTGGAAGTTCAACAGGAGGAGGACCAACAAGTTCATCAGGATTTATAAATCCAGTGCCAAGTGCTTATGCAAAAGTAACAACAGGGCTTTATTATTCAGATGGAAGATATCATGGGGCAGTTGATTTTGGAACTGGTGGAATAAATGGACAACCAGTATATGCAGTAGCAGATGGAATTGTACATACAGCTAAAGCTTTAAATTATAGTTATGGAAATTATATTATAATAGCACATTATAATGGATTATATACTTTATATGCACATGGTCAAGCAGGGTCAATTAGAGTAACAGAAGGACAAATAGTAAAGCAAGGACAACAAATTATGAATGTTGGAAATACTGGAAATTCTTTTGGAGCACATTTACATTTTGAAGTAAGAGTAAGCCCAGGAACTTATGATTGTAGACGAAATCCATATAATTATCTACCATAGGTATAAAAAAATATAAAAAACATATAATTTATGAGCGGGTACTTTGCCCGTTCATAATTAATATTTATAAAGAAGGGTATGAAAAGGCAGATGGAAGAAAATAAAAAATCAAATATATATAAAATAATAATGTTAGTTGTACTTACAATATTTATAACATTTATAGTGACTTCACTAATATTCTATCAATATTTTTCTAGTAATGGAAAATTATTATTAGTAACTTCTAATAGTAACTCGGGAATAGAAGAAAAATTAGATAGATATAAATCAATTATTGATGAATATTATTTAGGAGAGGTTAATGAAGAAGATTTAACTGAAGGAGCGATTAAAGGATATATAGAAGGTCTTGGAGATCCATATACAGAATATATATCAAAAGAAAATATGGAAGATTATTTAGCAGATACAATGGGAAATTTTGTCGGAATAGGAATATATATGATTAATGATCCTACATCAGGAAAAATAATGGTTTTATCTCCTATAAAAGGAAGTCCAGCAGAAAAAGCAGGGATTTTGCCAGGAGATTTAATAATTTCTATAGATGGAACGGAATATTCTGGTGAAGAATCTTCAATAGCAGCTTCAAAAATAAAAGGAGAAGAAGGAACAACTGTTAAATTAGAAATATTAAGAGGAACTCAAAATATGAGTTTTGAAATAAAAAGAGAAAATATTATAGTGAACCCAGTAGAAGGTAAAGTTCTAGAAAATAATATAGGATATATAAGTTTTACATCTTTTGATGAAAAAACAGCAGAGGAATTCAAAAATAAATTTGAAGAATTACAAAAAAGTAATATTAAATCATTAATAATAGATCTAAGAAATAATGGCGGAGGTCTTGTAGATCAGGCTTTACAAATTGCTGACTATATAGTACCAAAAGATTCAGTATTATTATATGAAGTAGACAAAAATAATAATGAAAAAACAGAAAAAGCAAAAGAAGATCCAATAATAAATATGCCAATAGTAGTATTAGTAAATGAAAACACTGCTAGTTCATCAGAAATTTTGGCAGGAGCACTAAAAGACTTAGGGAAAGCTAAAATTGTTGGAACAACTACCTATGGAAAAGGTGTAATTCAAGAAATATTGACTTTATCAGATGGAAGTGGTTTAAAAATAACTACTGAAAAATACTTGACTCCAAATAAAACAGAAATAAATAAAATAGGAATAAAACCAGACAAAGAAGTTAAATTACCAGAAAGTGTTGAAAATATACTTGAAGTAGATGAAAAAGATGATACACAGTTACAAAAAGCTATTGAAATTCTAAAATAAAATATAAATCCTAAATAGGAGGAGAAAAATGAATTTAGCAAATAAATTGACAATATTTAGAATAATTTTAGTACCAATAATGGTAATAATACCATTTTTAGGAATAGATGGGGAATTTTTAGGTATTCCAACTGAATATGTAATAATAGATATGATATTTATAATAGCATCAATTACAGATAAATTAGATGGATATATTGCAAGAAGCAAAAATCAAATTACAACTTTTGGGAAATTTCTAGATCCACTAGCAGATAAGATATTAGTTTTAGCGGCGATGATAATGTTAGTAGAAATGGCAAAATTACCAGCTTGGATACCAATTATCGTATTAGCAAGAGAGTTTGTAGTGTCAGGATACAGGCTTATTGCAGTGGAAAAAGGTGGAAAAGTAATAGCAGCATCAAAATGGGGAAAACTAAAAACAGTTACTCAAATGATTGCAATAATTTTGGCTTTTGTTGATTTACATGCATTTGCTGAATGCTTTACAGGTAATTTGCAAGGCGGAGATTTGATTTTGAATCTTATAGTTACTATAATGATGATAGTTCAAGCAATAGCAACAATTTTTTCAGGAATGGATTATTTGAAAAATTTTAAAACATTTTTAAAATAGAATTATAAAAGATAAAAAATCAAATTTGTATTGACAAATTTGATTTTCTGCCGTAATATAATAAAGAATTTTTTAAGGAGGATATAAAATGGAAGAGAAGGAAGTAATATTAACACAAGAAGGATATAATAATTTAGAAAAAGAGTTAAATTATTTAAAAACAGAAAAAAGATCAGAAATCGCAGATAGAATAAAAGTAGCATTGGGATTTGGTGATTTATCAGAAAACTCTGAATATGATGAAGCCAAAACAGCTCAAGCAGAAAATGAAGTAAAAATAGTAGAATTAGAAAATAAACTTAGACATGCAAAGATTATAGATGAAAAAGAAATAGATACAGAAACAGTACAAATAGGAAATATAGTTAAAGTTTTAGATATGGAATTTGATGAAAAAGTAGAATATACTATAGTAGGTTCAACAGAAGTTAATTTAGCCGAAAATAAAATATCAAACGAATCACCACTTGGTGAAGCTTTATTAGGGGCAAAGAAAAATCATATAGTTGAAGTAAATGCACCAGCAGGTGTTATGAAATATAAAATTTTATCTATAAAGAAATAGAAAGAATTAAGCAATCTGATGTAAAAAATAAGTTAATATATTTACCTTATTGTGTAGAGAGAATTTATCGTATATGAAAATTACAGAAAGTGATTATAAAATTAAGTTATATTATAGTTGCTTAAAATATGGATAAACTAGTACATATAGATAAATGGGATATTTTTATGCAATAAGGTAAGTAAAAAAAGCTTAATACAAGGATAATAAAAAATACAAAAAACAACAAAATTTTTAGTAAAAAATATTTAATTTAAGATGAAAATAAAAAATAAAAAAAATTATAAAAAATTATAAAAAATGCTTGACAATATATAAAAAAATTAGTATAATAAATCTCGTCGAAAGGACATGGTCGCTTAGCTCAGCTGGGAGAGCATCTGCCTTACAAGCAGGGGGTCATAGGTTCGAGCCCTATAGCGACCACCATGTTTTTTACGGCCCGGTAGTTCAGTTGGTTAGAACGCTAGCCTGTCACGCTAGAGGTCGACGGT
>CALXZW010000064.1 GCA_944393345.1 uncultured Clostridia bacterium | reverse complement strand
CTTTACTTTTTATTTATTATTTTATAATAATTTATCATATTATAATTTTAATTACAATATATTTTGAGTTTAAATTTGAAATATTACTGTTTTAGAAGTTATAAAAGGTTTCAAAATTTTATTAAGAAAATAAATTACCTATCCAATTAAATATAACATTTTCAAATAGTAATTCCCTCATCCATCCATTTGTAAATGGTAAAAACCATAATATTATTCCTAATAGTATCATTGACAAAATAGTCAAACCTACTGCTAATAAATCCTTTTGTGTTACTTTTTTTATTTCTTCTCTTTTGGGCTTACTTTTTATTAACTCTTTACACAAATCTATTATTCCATAAATTGTCCCTACATTATTGTTATTTATTTCTTTCTCATTTTTATTATTCTGTTTTTTTTGATCCGCAATTTTTTCTTTTCTTTGTTGTTATTGTTCTTGATTATCTTTGTTTTGCGTTTCTTGATATTTTTTATTTTTTTCTTTTTCTAATTCTAAGTCATACTGATTTCTTAAAAATTTATCTGTTAATATATCATAAGCTTCATTTATTTCTTTTATTTTTCTTTCTGCATATTGTTTATTTGAAGCATTTAAATCGGGATGATATCTTTTTACTAAAACTTTATATGCTTTTTCAATTACTTCATCTGAAGCTTTTTCATTTACTTCTAATATTTCATAATAATTTTTCATTTTATCTCCTTAACTTAGAATTTATTTCATAATATTCGTCTTTCTTCTACTTATCATATTTTATCTAAAAATCTTAAAAATATCAATACAATTTTAAAGAAATTTTATTCGACATAAGAACATATACAATTTTTAATGCCCATTTTAGAACAATAGTAAAATTTTTTAAATATATTTTACTAACCTTCTAAAATGGACATTTTATATTAAATAATATTTTATTTCTAACCAAAAATTGCTTCAAATTCATCTGCTTCAATTTTTTCTTTTTCTAGTAATATTCCAGCAACTTGATGTAATTTATCCACATTTTCTGTTAATATTTGTTTTGCTCTGTTATATCCTGTATCTACTATTCTTTTTGTTTCTTCGTCAATAATTGCTGCCGTTTCTTCTGAATATTCTTTTGTGTGTCCAAAATCTCTACCTAAAAATACCTCTTCTTGACTTTGACCTAACATTAGCGCTCCTATTTTTTCACTCATTCCATATTTTGTTACCATACTTCTTGCAATTTTTGTTGCTCTCTCAATATCATTACTTGCTCCTGTTGATATATCGTTTAATATAAGGGCTTCTGCTACTCTACCACCTAATAGTGATACAATATTTTCTTCCATTTCTGTTTTTGACATAAATGACTTATCTTCTGTTGGACGATACATTGTGTATCCTCCAGCCATTCCTCTTGGCACTATTGATATTTGATGCACCGGATCTTGTGTTTCTAAGAAATGACTCACTACTGCATGGCCTGCTTCATGATATGCTACCAATCTATTTTCTTTTTCACTTCTTACTTTTGTTTTCTTTTCAGGTCCCATTGTTACTTTTACCATAGCATCTTCTATTTCTTTCATACCAATTTCTGTTAAATTTCTTCTAGCGGCTAATAAAGCGGCTTCATTTAACACATTTTCTAAATCTGCTCCTGCAAAACCTGATGTGTTTTTTGCTATTATTTTTAAATCAACATCATCTGCTAATCTTTTCTTTCTTGAGTGTACTTCTAAAATTTGCTCTCTTGCTTTAACATCTGGTAAACCTACAACTATTTGTCTATCAAATCTTCCTGCTCTTAATAATGCTTTGTCTAATACATCTGGTCTATTTGTTGCTGCTAAAACTATTACTCCTTCGTTTTCAGCGAATCCATCCATTTCTACTAATAATTGATTTAGTGTTTGTTCTCTTTCATCATGACCTCCACCAAGTCCTGCACCTCTTTGGCGTCCAACTGCATCAATTTCATCTATAAATATAATGCAAGGTGCATTTTTCTTTGCTTGATCAAATAAATCTCTTACTCTTGAAGCTCCAACACCTACAAACATTTCTACAAAGTCTGATCCACTTATTATAAAAAATGGTACTCCTGCTTCCCCTGCTACTGCTTTCGCTAATAATGTTTTTCCTGTTCCTGGTTGACCTACAAGTAAAACTCCTTTTGGAATTCTTGCTCCCATATCTGTGAATTTTTTTGGATTTTTTAAAAATTGTACTATTTCTTCTAATTCTTCTTTTTCTTCATCAACACCTGCTACATCTTCAAATGTAATTTTATTTTTTTCAGCTGGTGTCATCATTCTAGCTTTACTTTTTCCAAAAGACATTGTTTTGCTTCCTGGATTTCCACTATTAAGTCCACCCATCATAAAAAACCAGAAAATAAAGAATATTATTAATAAACCAAATGGTGTAAGTAAGCTAAGTACTGTTATGAATATTGATTGTGATTTCTCTTCTAATGTAAATGTACCATTCTTTAAAAATTCTTCTGAATAAGACATAAAACTTTCCATATTTGGTATATTTACTTCTTTTTTCATTTTTTCATCTTTCATTTGTACTATTGCAGTCTTTCCATCAGATTCAATTTGGATTGATTCAACTTTTCCCTCGTTAATATTTGTTATTAATTCAGAATATTTTAATTTTGAATCTCGATTTTCTACAATTGATGATAATACTACTATAAATATTATTCCTATTATTAGCCACATAGCTAATGTTTTAATTCCGTTTTTCAAAATAATTCCTCCTCTTAATTTTAGCTATCATTTGCTATTATTTATCATTCTTGCATGTTGAACTATCAACATCTGAACGATAGTTTTAATTCTTATATCACATGCTTTTTGCTTTTTCAATAGTTTTTTTGTGACTTTTTTATTACAAGAATTTACTATACACTTACTCTATTACGGATATTTATGATAGCTTAGAAAAATAAATTTTGTGATTTTTTACTAAAACCTTAATTTTTTTATTTGGAGTTAAGTATTTATTACCTATATTATTATTACAAAGTTTTATAATATCTTCTATATGAATTTTTTCAATTCCATTTGTACTTCCAAAAATCCTTGTTATAGTATATAATATAAGTCTTGATTTTATTACTTTTTCTTGCAAATTAAATAATTTTAATTGTAAAACTACTTGATTTTCATTTTCTTCTAATTTTATATCGTTAAATATATCTTTTACTTGATTTTCTATATATTTATCTTCTTCCGTAATTAAATTTGAAAATCTATCCATTGTATTAATTATATTTTCATTAAACTCTTTTTTTATATACGGAATAACGACATTTCTAATTTTATTTCTTGTATATATGTTTTCAAAATTAGTTTTATCTATTCTGGGATTTAAATTTTCTTTTTGACAATATTCTTCTATTTGATTTCTTTCACACTCTATTAGTGGTCTTATATATTTTTCTCTTTTTGGTTCTATTCCTTTCAACCCATTTATTCCACTGCCTCTTAAAATATGCATAATTATAGTTTCTATTTTATCGTTTTTATTATGTGCTATAGCTATTTTATTTGAATTTGTTTTTATTAAAACTTCATCAAAAAATTCATATCGTACATTTCTTCCCGCTTCTTCTGTCCCTATTTTATTAGTATTTGCTATTTTTTGAACATCTATACTTTTAGAATAAAATTCTATATTTCTTTCTTTACAAAATTCTTTTACATATTCTTCATCTTGTTTTGCTTCTTCTCTTATTAAATGATTTATATGTGCTACAACTATTGAAAAATTAAGATTAATATTATCATCATTTTTTATATCATTTAAAATATTTAACATTGCAATAGAATCAGGTCCACCTGATACACCTAATACTATTTTATCATTATTTTCTATTAATTTATATTTTTGTATAGTTTCTAGAACTTTATTCTTCATATTTTTCCTCTTTTCTAATCATCAAATCGTTTTTCCCAATTAACAAATTTTGTATAACTTCCTAACCATAATAACTCAACGGTACCTAAAGAACCACTTCTTTGTTTAGCAATTATAACTTCGGCTATATCTTTTTTATCAGTTTCTTTATTGTAATAATCATCTCTATATAAAAACATTACTATATCAGCATCTTGCTCTATTGCTCCCGATTCTCTCAAATCTGCTAACATTGGTCTGTGATCTGGTCTTTGTTCAACTGCTCTTGATAATTGTGATAATGCTATAACTGGAACGTTTATTTCTTTTGCAAGTATTTTTAATGATCTACTTATTTCTGATATTTCTTGCTCACGAGTTCCACCTCTTTTATTTGTTCCTTGTATTAATTGTAAATAATCTATAACTACTAATCCTATATTTTTTTCCAATTTTAATTTTCTACATTTTGCTCTTATTTCTGTTACAGATATACCTGGTGTATCATCTATATATATTTCTGAATCTGATAAAGTACCTATACATCCAGCGAGTTTATTCCAATCATCATCTTCTAATTTTCCAGTTCTTACTTTATTACTATCTACCATTGCCTCACTACATAATATTCTGCTTACCATTTGTTCTTTTGACATTTCCAAACTAAATATTACTACTGGTGTATTTGATCTTACTGCTGCATTTGTGGCAATATTTAAAGCAAATGCAGATTTACCCATTGCAGGTCTTGCTGCTATTAGGATTAATTCTGATCCATGTAATCCCGCTGTTTTATAATCTAATTCTGAAAATCCTGTTGGAACACCTGTTATATGTTGTTTTCTGTTATATAATTCTTCCAATTGTGTAAAAGTATCTACTAGTACATCTTTTATTGGGCTATAACCTTTTTTATCTTTTTTTTGCATTATATTAAATATTTTCTTTTCTGAACTTTCCATAATATCATCAACATCTTCTGTTGGGTCATACCCTAATTCTATTATTTCATTTGCTGTTTTAATTAATGTTCTCAATGTTGATTTTTCTTCTACTATTTTTATATATTTCATGGCATTTGCGGTAGTTGGTACTTTATCTGGCAATGAAGCTAGATATTCTAATCCACCTACCTGTTCAAATTTTCCTAATGCCTCTAACTCAGCTTTTACTGTTATAATGTCAATTGGTTCTGCTCTGTTATATAAATTTAAAATTGATTCATATATTGCTTTATTATCCTCTCTATAAAAATCTTCACTTTTTAATATTTCCATAGCTGAAATAACTGCATCTTTATCTGTTAGCATACTCCCTAAAATTGCTTGTTCTGCTTCAATATCATGTGGTGGAACTTTTCCTACTTCCATTATACATCCTTCTTTCTTTTTTTTAATATTTCAAATTTAAAAGAAAAAGTGCAATAAATATTAATATGCACTTTTACTTTTAATTCACTTCACTATGATATTACATCAATTTTAATTTTTCCAATAACACCTTCAAATAATTTTACTTCTACATTTTGCATACCTAGTGTTTTTATTGTTTCTTTCAAGTCTATTTTCTTTTTATCTACAATTATTTTATATTGTTTTTCTAGTTCTTGAGAAATTTCTCTTGCTGAAACTCCTCCAAAAATTTTTCCGTTTTCTCCTGCTTTTACTTTTATTTTTAATATAATCTTTGACATTTTATCTGCAATTTTCATTGCTTCTTCTTTTTCTTGATTTTTTTGAAATTTTTGTGAATCTTGTTTTGCTTTTAATTTATTTAAATTTTCTGTATTCGCTTCTACTGCTAAGTTCTTTGGAAATAAAAAATTACGAACATATCCATCTGATACATTTATTATTTGATCTTTTTTTCCAACACCTTTTATGTCTGCTTTTAATATAACCTTCACTTTATATCACTCTCCTATTAGTTTCCTATCTCATAAAAATATTCATTTATCCTATTAATCAACTCTTGTTTTGTTTCTTCTACAGTCATTCCTTCCACTTGTGCACCTGCTAAAGTTATATGACCTCCGCCTCCTAATTTTTCTAATATTAATTGAACATTTATATCTCCTATTGATCTACCACTTATACAAACTTTATTACCAATTTCCCCTATTACGAAAGAAGCTGTTATATCACTTATTGTTAATAATTCATCTGCTGCTTTTGCACATATTAAACTTGCATTTTTTTCTTTTTTATCATATATTGCTATAGCTATAGATTTATTTACAATCTCTGCATTTTGTACTATACTTGCTATTTTATTAAAAGTGGTTAAATCACTTTGAAACCATTTTTTTACTCTTATTATATTTACACCTTTTTTTCTTAAATATGCTGCTGCTTCAAAAGTTCTAACTCCTGTTTTAAATGTAAAGTTTTTTGTATCCATCATTATTCCAGCATACAAACTTTCTGCCTCTATTGTTTTTAAATCTATTTTGGTTTCTGCATATTGTATTAATTCTGTTACAAGTTCTGCTGATGAAGATGCATATACTTCTTGAAAAGTTAATGTTGCATTTTCAATATAGTCTGTACTTCTTCTATGATGATCTATAATCACAATATTACCTGTCTTATTTAATAATTCTGGAACTTCCACATAATTTGTCTTATGTGTATCTACAATTACTAATAATGTATCTTTATCAATATTTTCTTCTGCTAATTCTTTTGTTATTAATAAATCTTCATATTCTGGATCTTCTGCTAAAGCTTTTTTAAAGTTAACTAAAGTATTACTTTCATTTGAATCTATAATATATGCATTTTTATTTAATGATTTTACAAATCTATATATTCCCATGCTTGACCCCATAGCATCTATATCTGGGTTAGTATGTCCCATTATCATAACTTTGCTTGAAGCTGTTATTAAGTTTTCTAATGCATGTGCTACTACTCTTGCTTTTACTTTTGTTCTTTTTTCTACTTCTTGAACCCTTCCACCATAAAATTTATATATTTCATTTTCTCTAATAACTGCTTGGTCTCCACCACGTCCTAATACTAAATCCATTGCTTCTTGGGCTGATTTATGTTTTTCTTTATCAGTTATTCCATCATTAGATACCGCAATACTTAAAGTTAATTGTATATTCTCTTTAGTTTCAATTTCTTTTATTTTATCTAATATACTAAATTTATCTTCTTTTACTTTCTCTAAATATCTTTGTTCAAATAAATATACATATCTATCTCTATCTGATTTTATTAATACCCCATTTGTTTTATCTGCCCAATCATATATACATTTATCTATTTCTGCTATTACCTGAGGTTTTTCTTCACTTTCTAATTGTTGCATTGTTTCTTCATAATTGTCTATCATTATTATTGTTATACATGATTTAGAATTTTTATATTCCTCTTGTAAAATTACATTTTCTGTTTCGTTTATGAAATATAATATCATGACATATTCTTTTTCTTTTTTTTCTGCATTTTCTTTAGAATCAACAAACTTTCCTACTATCTCATAATATTTTTTGTTAATTTCAATATGTCTTAATATTGTTTTTTCATCTTGCTCTTTTCTTTTTTGTATTTCTACTTTTATATCTAATATTAAATTTGTTAAATATGAATTAATATCTACATCTTCAAATTCTTTTTGAAAATTTTCGTTTTTCCAAGTTATATTACCATTTGTTTCTATTATTATTAATGGAACTTGCTCACGTGTTATACTTGATTATACAGCACCATCTACTGTTAATGATATCTATTGC
>CALXZW010000063.1 GCA_944393345.1 uncultured Clostridia bacterium | reverse complement strand
CCAATTATTGGAGCATATACTACTACTCTAAATAACATTGTTATTAATTGTTGAATTTGTTGAATATCGTTTGTACTACGTGTTATTAATGAAGCAGTTGAAAATTCTCTTAGCTCTTTATTTGAGAAACTTAAAACTTTTTTAAATACATTTTCTCTTAGTGTTCTACCTAATCTTGCAGCAACTCTTGAAGATAAGAACATTATTAATACAGCAGATATCATACTTATTAATGCAACCCCTAACATTTGCATTCCTGTCAGAAATATGTAATCATTTTGAAGTTTATCTGTATCTATTCCTAAGTTTTTGTATATTTCTTTTACCGAAGAAATAGCTGCTTGTTCTTTTATGGAATCTTCCATGCTATCTATTTGCTTTGTAAATTCATTTAAGATTTGATTTCTTTGTTCTTCTGGCATATTTTTTATAATATCTTCTAGTGCTTGATTTTCTAACATTTGTTTTTGTTGTTCTGAAACATTTTCTATTAACTTTTCTTTTATTTGATTAGCTTTTTCTTCATTTTTTATTGTTGAAAATTCCATTAAATTTCCTGCTAAATTTTTAGCCATTTCTGACTTTTCATCGTCTGAAATATCTTTTAGTATGTAAATATTTTCTAATTCATTTTTTCCTAAATATTTGTTTACAATATTTTTTTGATGCTTATTAGCTAAATTAGTAGTAGTTTCTACAAAATCATATTTACTCAATAATTCTTCTTTGTTGTTTACAAAAATTAATAATGTCTCCATATCTTGTTTAGATATAATTTCTGGTACTGCTTCTTCAATTCCTCCTGCTTGAATACCAATATTTACTATTTTTGAAGTATAATCAGGAAGTCTTAAATCCACTGTTGCTTGTACACACAAAAGAATTATAATTGCTATAACTGAAATAGCAGTATATTTTAAATATTTTAAAACTTTAAACATCTTTTTCTCCTTTCATTTTATTATAAGTGAATCTTATTAATTATATGTGACAACGTGTCATTTGTCAACTAAATGAATGTGAATTTTTTGTGAACATTTTTATAATTTCTTATTCTCATATTAAAAAATCAATAAATTTAATATATAATAAAATTGGTCTCATTTGAAAATCAAATGAGACTTTATACTTTTTATTACATTTTTCTAAATACTCCTGCAACTTTTCCTAATATTTCACAATTTGGAACGATAATAGGATCCATTGTAGAATTTTCTGGTTGAAGCCTAATATGGTCTTTTTCTTTATAAAATGTTTTTACTGTTGCTTCATCACCTATTAATGCAACAACTATTTCTCCATTATTTGCTGTATTCTGTTTCTTTACTAATATATAATCACCGTCTAATATACCAGCTTCTATCATACTTTCTCCTCTAACTGTTAGCATAAAACTTTCAGAATTTCCGACAAAATCAATTGGAATTGGGAATGTATCTGTAACATTTTCAACTGCTAGTATTGGTTCTCCTGCTGTTATTTTTCCTATTATTGGTACTTCTACTAATTCTTTTTGAGTATAAAAATCTTTACTTGATGTCTTTTTAGGCTCTCCTGTTCCACCTTTTAATAATCTTAAAGTTCTTCCTTTTTTATCTTGTTTTTTAATGTATCCTTTTTCGTCTAATTTTGCTAAATAACCATGTACTGTTGCTGTTGAACTTAATCCTACTGCTTTTCCTATTTCTCTTACTGATGGTGGATATCCTTGTGACATAATTTGTTTTTCTATAAATCTAAGTATTGCTTTTTCTCTTGAATTTAATTCTGGTTTTTTTCTTGGCATTTTGTTCACTCCATTTCTCATATTTTAAAGTATAATATCATACAAACAAAAAAATGTCAAACATATTTTTGACTTTTTATTTACATTTTTTTACTTTTTACTGTTGACTTCTACTATAACTTATGCTATAATTAATTTTATCAACATTTAGGAGGTGCACAACAAAATGTGCGAGAAAGTTTTTCATTTCGATACAGTAGCAAAAGCGGAATCTTTTCGTGCAGCCATTAAGAATGTTGAGATTAATGGTTTTGCTGTATTTGACAATGATCACAGAAATGTGATTATTGTTGGAAAACTCAACTATAGCGAGCAATTTCTTGCCAATTTTTTGGCAATTGATTGTGCCTGATTTAGGCTGGCCCTTTGTGAATTCAATTGGGCCAGTTCTTTTTTTGCATATTAAATTTCAAATTAAATTATCCTTGTCGTATTTTATTTCTTATGATATAATTCATAAAAATCGAAGGAGAAAAATATGAAAAATTTTTTAATTATATTAATAATGAAAATATTAAACTTTATATTAAAAATTTTAGGTAAAAAAGGTGGCAATTTTTTAGGAAAATTAGCTTATGATTGGAATGATGAAATCTTTAAATATTTTAAAATCTCTTGTCCAGTAATTGCGGTAACAGCAACTAATGGCAAAACAATGACAAATAATGCTATTGGTTTTTTATTTAAAGAAGCTGGAAAAAAAGTAATTAGTAATATTGAAGGTAACAATATGGAAACAGGTATCCTTTCAACTTTATTAAAAAATTGCTCATTAACTGGTAAAATAAATGCTGATTTTTTGGTATTTGAAGTTGATGAAGGTTATATTCCTATCTTATTTAAAGATTTAAGATTAGATACTTTAGTTATACTTAATTTTTTTAGAGATCAATTAGATAGAAATGGCGAGGTAGAATCTTTGATTCTTAAAATAAATGAATTTTTAAAAACTTATAATGGAAATTTAGTTTTAAATAGTGATGATCCAAACGTATCTAGACTTGCCAAAGCAAATCCTGAAAATAAAAATATTTATTATTTTAGTGTTGATAAATATAAATTTGCAACAAAAGAAATTAAAGAAGCTGGTGAAGGTAAATTTTGTCCATTTTGTAATTCTAAATTAGATTATGATTATTATCAGTATTCACATATTGGAAAATTTAAGTGTCCAAACTGTAAATACGGAAATAATTCCATTTTTAAAATCGCTAAAAATGTTAATTTAGAAAATAAATCATTTGAGGTTGATGGTATTAATTACAAAACTAAGTTTAACAGTATTTACAATATTTATAACTTTACTGCTGTGATATCTGTTGTAAGTTTATATGATATTGACACTAATATTATACAAAAAGCTCTAGAAAAATTTCAATTAAACAATGGTCGAATGGAAGAATTAATTATAAAAGATTGTAAAACCATTATAAACCTTGCGAAAAATCCTACTGGTTCAAATGTAAGTCTTAGAATTTTAAATGAAGATAATGATGAAAAAGAATTGTTATTTGTCTTAAATGACAATTTAGCAGATGGAAAAGACGTTTCTTGGATTTGGGATATTAATTTTGATGAACTTAAAAATGTTAGTAGAATTGTAACTTCTGGTTCAAGAGCTTATGATATTGCAATAAGAATCAAAACTTCTGGTTATGATGATAATAAGATATTCCCTCATCTTAATTTAGATGAAGCAGTAAAAGATTTATATTCAACTAATTCTAAAAAATATGTTATTGCAAATTATACTGCTTTACAACCAACTAGAAAAGAAATTTTATCTTTAAAATAATTATTTTATCTAATTAAACGAAAGGATTGATACAATGCAGGAATTAAAAATATTGTACTTATACCCAGATATTTTAGAACTTTATGGTGATTTCGGAAATATTCAAGTACTAAAATACAGACTTGAAAAAAGAGGAATAAATGCTATAATAGATTCTTATTCTATTGGAGATGAATCACCTGATTTTTGTTCATATGATTTAATATTTGCTGGCGGAGGAGCCGACCAAGAGCAAAGTATCTTAGCGAAAGATTTAATTAAATATAAAGAAAATATCCAAGAAGCAATTAATAATGGCATTTTCTTTTTATTAATATGTGGTGCATATCAATTATTTGGAAAATATTATAAAGATGTCAATGGTGACATTATACCTGGATTAGAAATTTTTGACTATTATACAGAAGCTATTAATGATAGAAAAAAAAGATGTATTGGCAATATCGTAATTGATGTTACTTTAGATAATATAAAAACAAAAGTAATTGGATTTGAAAATCATGGTGGTCAAACATTTAATATAACAAATCCTTTTGGACAAGTTATTGTTGGAAATGGGAATAAATTTGGAGATACAGAAGAAGGATTTTTTCTAGAAAATGTTATCGCCACATATCTTCATGGTCCTCTACTTTCTAAAAATCCAGATTTAACTGATTTTATTATAAAATATTGTCTAGAAAAAAAATATAATCAAAATATAAATTTAGAGCCTCTTGATGATACTTTTGAAAATCTATGTAGGAAACAATTAATAGATAAATTTTGTTCTTCAAACAAATAATTTTAGGGAACATCTAAATGTTCCCTATTTTTTTATTCATCTTCTATTGTTTCATCATATTCGAATTCATATTCCACATCTTCTGGAATATTTTTTGTTTTTTCTACTTTCTTTTCAATTTCTTCTTTAATTTTAGTTTCTTGTTTTTTATCTTTTTCTTCTTTCTCCTTATTTCTTTTCTGAATCTCTTTTACTATTTTTGCTGTTTCTTCTTTTTTATTTTGAACACATCGATTCATAATATTATTTGTTTTTTCCAATAAGTCTGGAACATAATCTAATAATTTATCTAGTGATGATGAATGATTTACAGGCATTAATTTTACATTATTTGATTGAATTACTAAAAAAGCTATTGGATTTATTGTAACTCCGTGCTCCACTTCCTCCACCAAAAGGTAATCTATATTGTATTTCTTCTTCTTTATCTTTTCTACTATATTCATCTATTGTTTCACCCTTAAATTCACTACCTCCTGATGCAAAACCAAAAGATACTTTTGAAATTGGTATAATTACAATATTATTAGATGTTTGAATAGGTTCTCCTATTATTGTATTTACATCTACCATATCTTTTATACTATTCATAGCAGTCGTCATAAGACCTTCTATTGGATGTTCGTTCATATTTATCCTCTCCTTTTCTATTGTCTACTAATACATAAATTATATTTATAATATGTATCACTTTTATTTCAAATATACAAGAAATTAGTATTTCTAGAAAATTTTGATCTTTAAATATTGGTTTAACTATGAAATATTTGTCCTTTTTTTCCTTAATTCTCTTTGCAATAAATATCGAAATTATGGAACTTATAATTGGCACAATCATTGCTGTAAACATTGCATTTTCTGTTCCAATTATTATATTTAAGTTAATTTTATCTATACTTATATTTAATTCTTTCATCAAATAAATCATTTTTTTATCAATTAACTTTTTATCTTTAATTATTTTTTCTTCTAAATTTTTCACACTTTTTTGTAATTTTAATTTTTGTTTTTTCATTTTTTCTTTTGTTAATGTTATTTTAATGATTGGTATTTTTGATAATACATATAATTTTATTATTATTTTAAAATTTTCATTAAAATATCTATCTTTTTTAGAAGAAATTCTTAAATTTTCTACTTCTATTTTTATTTTAGAAAATATTAATAAAATTACTATTATAAAAATTGTAATTAAAAAATAAAGAAAAACCAATATTATCATCCCCTTATTAGGAATTAATATTAGTTTTTCCATATTTTTCTTTTTTAATCATATTAATATAATTTTTAACTAATTTTCTTAGCTTTTTCAACAGTTATATCTCCAAATAATTCTTCTTGTAAGGTTTCTACTTTTTTCCTTCTTGATAATTCAAGTAATCCAGAAAAAGCAGTAACTATTTCTTGTTTATTTCTTTTGTTTATAGAAAATAATTTATTAAATACAAACCTTTTCTGTTTTACTAAAACTTTAAACATTTCCTTTACTTTGCTTCCAACAGTGTAATTTTCGACTAATGCTATTTTTTCAATATTTTTAGCATTTTGATTTAGTTTAACGCCATTTCTTTCAATTAAATCCTTATAAAGATTAGGAATCATATTATTATCATAATTTTTTTCTAATTTCTTTTTAGGTAACTCTATATTTTCAGGTAATTTAAATATTCTATTAGAAAAAGTGCTATAATTTTCTTTAAGTATTTTACTAATATCTTTAAACTTTTTATATTCAATAATTCTTCTAATTAGTTCTTCTTCTGTTAATTCTTCCTCTTCATCTTGCTTTGGAAGAAGTTTTTTTGATTTTAAATATAATAAAGTCGAAGCCATAACTAAAAACTCACTGGCAATCTCTAAATTTAAATTTTCCTGCTCTTTTAAATATTTAATATATTGATCTGTTATTTCATTTAAATTTATATCATAAATATTCATTTGATTCTTATCTATTAAGTGGCATAACAAATCTAATGGTCCTTCAAAATTGTCTATCTTTATAGAAATCTTTTTCGTCTCAAGTGTTAATATTGACATTATATCTTCTCCTTATATAAAATTCCACAGAAACATTTTACTAAAAAACAGGTATTAAGAAAAATATTCCTCAAAATATTTGTATCCTTTTTTCAATAAATATTCTTTTATTTCTTCCTTTTCCATTGTAGATGATTTTTTATTTATAATATTTATCGCTGACTTTTTTTCATATTCTTCTAGCTTCTCTTTATTTTGATAAAAATAGTCTTCTATTTCATCTTTTTTTAATCCTTTTGCTTTTAATTTGTATTTTAATTCTACTATTGATAAGTTCTTTAATGTAATAAAATTATTTACTATTTTTTCTATATATTCTTTATCATCTATGTATTTTGCTTCTTTTAAATAATATATAACATCTTCTAGTAAATTTTCTTCTATTACATTCGAAAACTTTGTTCTTACTTCACTTTCTGTTCTTTTCTTATACAGAATATATTTTAGTATTTTTGTTTTTGCTTTATCAAATTCTTCTAATGTATACATATCTTCTTTCCTTTACTTAATATTATATTTTATATTATATATTAATAGGTTAATTTAGTCTATAGTTTTTATTTATTTTTTCTCCAATATATCAAAAGAATAGACCAACCTTAGCGGTTGGTCTTTGTCTTTTCTGGTTCGCCAAAAAAGTATATCCAGAAAATTGTGGGTCCGAATGTAAATGCTAAGGTACTAATTCCTATGCACCATCTACACAGTCTACTCCCTTTTAGAAGAACTGTATAGAGCCAGCCCTCCGTTTCCAGCAAATCCTTCATTGCCTTTTGATAGGCAAGTTGAGTTGTTTGAGATGCCCAATTCCGCCCGTTGGCATACTGTGAAACATCCCAACTATTAAGTAGGTATAACCCTACTTCCCCCAACATCAAAATGCCCAAAATTGTAATGATTATGGAGGTAATAATAGCAAAAACCAATATCATCCTCCGCTGCCGTCTGGTCATAAGTAGACCCCTTCCTTTCAAAAAATTATTATCTTAATTATACCACCTTTTAATGAAAAAGTCAAAATTTGTATTGCAATCGCAGAAATTTACCCTCATCTTTTCTAACATAGTCAATGAATGTATTTGCTAATATTTTTCTTATTTTTTATTACTTAACCAGATTTCTTATATAAAAATGCACAAAAATAACTTTAAGCATTTTCATGCTTTTTTTGAAAATATGTAAACTATTTACTCTATGCACTTGAAAATCTAGTCTTACCTCGATTTTCTTTCAACCCATCTATGCCAAATTCTTTATATACTCTAGTCCATCGTGTAACCATGTAATCTTTGGGAATATCATATTTATTTGCTATTTTAGTAATTCCTCCAGATTTTCCTGATAAGTAATCTTCTACTACCATAAGTTTAAATTCCTGTGAGTAGGTTTTTCTTTTTTTACCCATAAAAATACCCCCTTAAAGTATACACCTCTTTTT